>NZ_DIMV01000042.1:0-147182 GCF_002425715.1 Mesotoga sp. UBA5557 | reverse complement strand
CGCTTGCGGTGGGGAGTGTGCAAGCTCTTTGAAGCCCCTTTGCTCACTCGTCCGCGGCAGGTTCTCGCCCTAAGAACCGCTGTGCGCTTATGAACATGAACCCGCTGATGGCTTTGAAGAACCGTCCTTCGTGAAGAACGGTTCTTCGTTCCGACGCTTCGCGTCCAGGTTCTTCGTTCTTGGTCAAGCACATCTCGTCTGAACCTGATTCAGAATCTCGATCTAAGATCAGTTACAAGTGGAGAACCGTCCTTCGCTGAGACCCAAGCCCAGATCCTGAACAGGAGCACTTCAGGATGACGTCAAGGACTGTCATCCGGATATGAAACTGATCGGGATCTCGAATGTAAGAACCGCTGTACGCTCAAAAGCGGTGAACCCGCTGGTCGCTGACGAAGACAACGTTGTCCGTCAACGGTCTTGAAGTACCGAGGTTGCAGGTAGGTGGTTGCAGGTTCGAAAAGCCTTGAGAGCAGTATTTTGAAACAAGTTCAGCATGACGGGATGCTATGTTTTTGCTCAACAGCTTGCAACTTGGAACTGAGAACTTGCAACTGATCTTTCAGCGTACGGCGCATCATAGGACGAATAAAAGTTCCTCGCTCTGAACGAAGGGCTTCTCTTTTATTTGTCTCATACAGTCCAACCACAACCTTGCGAACATTTTGTGGCTGCTAAAGTCTCACCATGGCAGAGGGCATTAGATTCATAAATGGGCCTTTTAATCAATTTCGGTCGTTTTCTGCTGTTAGAAGTGCTCTGAAAATGTTAGAATTGTCCTGAATATCTGGAGGTGGCTTTCGTGACGAAGAATCCCCTGAATCTAAGACTTTCAGAGATCATGTCCTTAAGAGGTTCTTTTGAGTTTTATAGAGAGAGAATTGATAGATACAACGACAAACTGAATGCATTTCTTCAGGTGAGCAACCCTTCCGATTCGCAAAAGGAAGGGTTTCCTTATGCTCTAAAGGATAATATTCTGGCGCTAGGGACTCGAACAACCTGTGCGAGTAGAATACTCGAAAACTATGAGTCTCCTTATGATGCCACTGTTACCAGCAAGCTGAACAATAAAGGCGGAATAATACTCGGCAAGACCAATATGGATGAATTCGCAATGGGTTCCTCAACTGAGAACTCCGCGTTTGGACCTTCCAGAAATCCCTGGGATCTCGACCGAATTCCTGGAGGCAGCAGTGGTGGAAGCGCAGCAGCAGTTGCTGCGGGTCTTGCCCCATTTGCATTGGGAAGTGATACCGGAGGGTCGGTAAGACAGCCGGCTTCCATGTGCGGAATCGTTGGTTTTAAACCGACTTATGGCCTTGTGTCGAGATACGGATTGGTTGCATTTGCCTCATCGCTGGATCAGATCGGGCCATTGACGCGCTGTGCACAAGACGCCGCAGAAGTGATGGCGATGATCGCAGGCCACGATCCGAAGGATTCAAATACTCTAAGGAGGAATCTAGACTTCAATGTCTCTATTGAAAGCGATATTAAGGGGCTGAAGTTTGCTGCACCTTCAGAGATGCTTAACTACCCGGGTTTGGATTCGGGAGTCAAAGAGAGATTCCTGTCAATGATGGAAGCTATGAGGAGCGCCGGTGCGAAAGTAGAGGAGATTTCGATTCCTAGTGTCGAGTATGCTGTCGCCACATATTACTTGATCGCTCCGGCCGAGGCAAGCTCGAATCTCGCCCGTTATGACGGAATCAGATTTGGGTCGAGAAGTCCCGCAGAAGACTATGAAACTCTCATAAACAAGAACAGAGACAGCGGTTTCGGAGAAGAAGTGAAAAGGAGGATTCTTCTTGGAACTTTCACTCTCAGCGCTACCTATTATGACGCGTACTACAGAAAAGCGTTGAAAACAAGAAGGATCATGGCCGGTGAACTCAACCGAGTACTCAATGAATATGATTACATTGTAAATCCCTCTTCGCCAGTCATTGCTCCGAGACTTGGCGAGATAACCGATCCCCTCGCCTACTATCTTATGGATATATATACTATACCTGCAAATGTAGCAGGGCTTCCGTCGATCTCAGTTCCTACAGGCCTGGTTGACGGTTTGCCTGTCGGTCTGCTTCTCACCGGGAAGAGGTTCAGTGATGTCTCGCTACTGAATGCTGCCGGGGGGATTGAGGATCTCTCTCCCTCTTATGAAAACGGACTGGCGAAGATCCCTGAAAGGTGGGCGAAATAATGTATAAGACTGTGATCGGGCTGGAAATCCATGCTCAGCTCAAAACCGAGACCAAAGCATTCTGTAGTTGTCGGGCCGATGTTTTCGATCTTGAACCGAATACTGTTATTTGCCCTGTCTGCACAGGTCAACCCGGCACTTTACCGGTGTTAAACGAACGGGTAGTCGAGTTCGCCGTAATGGCCGGAATTGCTATGAACTGCACCATCAACAGGCGGTCGGTCTTTGACAGAAAGAATTACTTTTACCCGGATCTGCCGAAGGGTTATCAGATTACTCAATACTTTTTCCCGATAGCCGAGAACGGTTACCTGTATCTCGTAAACGGCGAAGAGAAGCGAAGTATTAGGATCCGCAGGATTCACATAGAAGAAGACGCGGGCAAGATGGTTCATCAGGGAACGGAATCAATAACCGGATCGTCGGGAAGTCATCTGGATCTAAATAGGTGCGGGGTTCCGCTAATTGAAATTGTTACAGAACCAGATCTAAAGAGTCCGGTCGAGGCCCGCATCTTCATGGAACTCCTCAGAGATACGCTAAGGGCCCTGGGTGTCTGTTCTGGAGACATGGAGAAGGGCGCATTGCGCTGCGATGCAAACATCTCGATGGTTGACGAGAGTGGGAGGAGCTCCAACAGGGTAGAAATCAAGAACATCAACTCTTTCAAGTTCGTTGAGAAGGCACTGGAATTTGAACAGGAGAGGATTTCCAAGGCATTGGCTTCAGGAGTAGATGTCGCAAAAGAAACCAGGTCCTGGAATTTCTCTTCAAAGGAAACATATTCTATGAGATCAAAGGAGGAAGAGAACGATTACCGTTATTTCCCCGAACCTGATCTCCCAGAGCTTATAATCAGCGATGATCTTATAGAGAGAATTGAGAGAAGTCTTCCGGAGCTTCCGTGGGAGAAAGTAGAGAGATTCATGGAGCAATACTCGCTTCCCGGCTATGACGCCTCCGTTCTTGCTTCAGATAGTGAAATCTCTTCTTATTTTGAAGAGGTTGCGCAGGCCACCGGAAAGCCCAAAGAGAGTTCAAACTGGATTATGGGAGAGGTTATGAGGCTTATGAACGATAGGCAACTTTCCCTGGAAGAGGTGAAGGTAAGTCCGGAGAACTTCAAGGAGCTTTTCGATCTAATTGAGCAGGGCAAGATCTCAAACAAGATAGCAAAAGACATTTTTCCAGTGATCGTGGAGAACGGCAAGTCACCGACTCAATTGGTTAGAGAAAAGGGACTTCAACAGATAGACGATGACACCGTGATCGAAGATGCAGTTCGAAAGGCCATGAATGACAACCCTGCAGCCGTTCAGCAGTTTAGAGACGGTAAGGAGGGAGTCCTTGGATACTTCGTGGGAGCGGTCATGAAAGCGACCAAAGGAAAGGCAAACCCGTCCAAGGCAAATGAAATCGCAAGGAGGCTGCTTAGAGATTGAAGAAGAGACTTTGTCTGTTCATAGTTGTTTTTCTGGGAGTTCTGATCTTCTCCGAAATTCAGATCAAGCTGAACAATGCTGGGTGGAGCGTTTCCGCGGACATACGGGCATATGAAGATATTTATCTGACACTAGCTTTGGCCTCGGGAATCCCCTACGTTGGGGTAACTTATGTGGACACCTGGGAGGAATACTCCACCGGATTTCTTAAGCTGAAGACCAAAGACGGCCTTTTCAGAGGATCGCTGCTTGCCAGCAACGAGGGGCTTTTCATGGGTGTAAGGTACGTCACCAACACAAATCAGATCCCCATCTTTTCTCACACTACTCTTGAACTCGAGCTTTCAACGGTGGGCAAGATGAAGTATCTGGCGAGGAACTGGGTGCGTCTGCCGCTGGGTCAACTCAATGGAGGCCTCAGCGTATTCCTCCATGGGGAGGACTCCTTTTCGTTCAACGATATAGGTTTATATCTTTATGCAAAGGAATATGAGCGAAGCCTAAGGATAAAGAATGCAGAGAGTAACGTTGTCGCCACTGTGGATCTCAAGACTAACGACTCGCTCGGAGAGGTCGGTTACGGTATAGGGATAGGGATGAACTATCTTTCCTTCGATCTCGGCGTGGCTTTCGCCGGGAATTTCATAGTCCCGGCCGGCGACCTGAGACTAATGCTTTCGCCGACAGTCATGGTAAGCATGCGAGGGATCGATGCACAGATGCTTATCTCGAAGCTTGGGAGCGACGATTCGGTCTTTGCAGGTATCTCAGTCACAAACTTCAACCTTAACGGGATTTTCATGAGGCTTGTATTCTGATGGGTGTGGGAGCGTATGTGCATATTCCTTTCTGTGCTAGAAAATGCTCTTATTGCGATTTCTGCACAATCCAATTCGACAGGGAATCGGTCGAGGCCTATCATGATTCGTTGAAGAAGGAGATCGAGATGTATGAGGTCCCGGGAATCGTCGATACCTTGTACTTCGGAGGCGGATCACCTTCACTGTATCCTATTGACCTAATGGAGGAAATCGTATCGCATATCAATCTTTCATTGGGTACAGATGTGTCTGAGGCTACCATAGAGGCCAACCCGTGGGAGCTCGATAAAGAGCATCTCCTGGCGTGGAGATCTATTGGCTTCACCAGGCTTTCAGTGGGAGTCCAGTCATCCGAGCGGAGTATATTGGAGCGTTGCGATAGACCCGTTCCCGCCGATCTTATGGGCAGGTTGTTCTTGAGCAGAGATACTTTCGATAATCTGAATCTCGATTTCATTCTCGGGTTACCCGGTGAAAACAGAGAAAACGTGATTGCCAATTTAGAGCTGATCAAAGAGGTTTCCCCCGATCACATCTCATACTATATCTTTGATTCAGATCACGAAACTGAATTGATGAGGCGGGTACATGATGCTATCATTGAGTTGCCCGATTCCGAAGCAATTGCAGAACTTCACGACATGGTTCTTGAATCTTTGGCCAGTATGGGATACAAGAGATATGAGATATCATCCTGGGCAAAAGATGGTAGTGAATGTCTTCATAATCTGAAGTACTGGCGAAATGAGGAGTATCTTGGTTTCGGAGTTTCTGCCGGCGGTCATCTGGATCGCAAGAGATATGTCAATACCGAGGACCTTCAACTTTACAGCAGTTTGGTCAACCAGAAGATAAAACCGATCGCCGAGTTCGCAGAAAACGATGCTGTTCAGGAGTTGTTTGAAACTCTCTTTATGGGACTGAGGTTGGCAGAAGGAGTGGATCTGTCTGATCTGGTGTATTCCCGGGAGCTTCTTTTTCTCCTGATTTCAAAGATAAAAACCCGTCTTGGAGATTATATCTCATCTGACGAAGGTACAATTAAGTTGAACGACTCCGGGATGGATGTCTCCAGAAGAGTGTTACAGCAGCTCCTGGATATAAAGGAGGAGATCGAGATTGCTTTCTCCACATGAAGTACTCGAGGTTGCATTAAGAATCGAAACTGAAGGAGAGAACTTTTACAGAGAACTGGCGGAGAGCGCGCATAACGACCGGCAGGGCCCGGTCTTTAGGTTCCTCTCTTCTCAGGAAAGAAGTCACGCCGATACCTTTCGAACTCTTCTCAGGAGATTTGAAGAGGAGGCCATAGAACTTATAAACTGGGACGATGCACGTCAGTACATGGCGGCCTTAACCGAGGCAAGTGTGTTTTCTGACGAATTGAAGGACGCGATGAGCCGCTCAGACTATAAAAAGGCTATTGAACATGCAATAGAAGTGGAAAAGAAAAGCATAGCGTTCTACGAGAGTCTTTTGAAGAACTCAAAGGCCGATACTGTCGAAGCTCTCGAAAAGGTAATCAGCGAAGAGAAGAACCATGTTGAACTTCTGGAAGGACTGAGATAATGACCGCAGAAGAGCTTTCCGACTATCTGAAGAGGTTCTCTATTCACGAACGCCGTAATGAGACCGAAAGCTGGGACTCTTACTTCATGAGACTCGCGTACCAGGTTAGAGAGCGATCCAGCTGCCATCATAGAAAAGTGGGCGCTCTAATAGTGAGGGAGAATAGGATTCTTTCGACCGGCTATAATCAACCGCCTTCGGGTTTCCCTCATTGCGATGAGATAGAGTGCATAAGGGATGCTCTGGGAATACCTTCCGGCCAGAATCAGGAGATATGTTACGCCGCTCATGCTGAACAAAACGCACTGTCTCAAGCGGCGAAATTCGGAATCTCGACTAATGGATCCACCATATACGTTACTCATCGCCCTTGCTCCATCTGCGCCAGACTAATAATCAATGCGGGGATAATAAAGGTTGTGTTCTCCGAAGGTTACCCGGATCCACTTACTGAGTTTATGTTCGAAAAAACAGGTGTCACAATGACGCATTTCACAAAGTGAATGGGAGGAAATCATGGCTATCGCAAGGTTAATGAAGTACTTAAGGCAGGACAGGATGCCTCATGTTTGGTGCCCGGGTTGCGGAAACGGCGTTATTATGAAGGCTTTCATAGAAGCTGTCGATAAGGAAGAACTTGATCCCGACAGAGTCGCCGTCGTCTCGGGAATCGGATGTTCTTCAAGGGTTACGGGCTACCTGAACTTCAATACGATGCACACTCTTCATGGAAGAGCAGTAGCATTCGCTACAGGAGTGAAGCTTGCCCGACCGGAATTCAATGTGGTAGTTATGGGTGGAGACGGTGATATGGTCGCCATAGGAGGGAATCACTTCATTCATGCCTGCAGGAGAAACATGGATCTCACTGCAATAATATTCAACAACAATATCTACGGTATGACCGGTGGGCAATACTCTCCTACTACTCCTTACGAGAAGATAGCTTCGACCTCGCCATATGGAAACGTTGAAAACTCGTTTGACATAGTTAACCTGGCAGTCTCTTCAGGCGCAACGTATGTTGCCAGAACGACAGTATTTCACTATGCTCAAATGGTTCAGTTCATTCAGAAGGCCCTCAACCATAGAGGCATGGGGATAGTAGAGATCATGACCAACTGCCATACGTACTATGGCAGGTACAACGCAATGTCGAAACCCGAAGACATGCTTGCATACTTCAAGAAAAACACAGTTCAAATAGCCAAATCAAAAACAATGACTCCCGAAGAGCTGAAAGATAAGATCGTTGCAGGTGAGTTTGTGAATATAGAAGCGGAAACATACAGCGACAGATACAAGGCAAAGAGCAAGCAGATAATCGCAGCGGAGAGAGGTGAGAAAGCATGAAGCACGCATTCTCTCAGCCTCATTCGGTAAGGATTTCCGGTGTTGGAGGCCAGGGAAATGTTTTGATGGGGATAATTCTCGCAGAGGCCCTTTTGATACAGGGAAGTTGGGTAGTGCAGACCCAGTCTTTCGGAGCCCAGGTGAGAGGAGGACTCTCTTACTGCGATGTTCTCTTCAACACTGAGCCCATAGATTACCCCAAGGCTCATTCCTTTGAACTGATTTACTCTATGCACCAAACCGCTGTAAATGCTCATGCCCCTCTCATTCACATGAACGGCGTCCTTATTGTCGACTCCACTCTCGTCAAGTCTATTCCAAAAGAAGGAATCAGAATGACGAGAAAGATCATATCGAAGCCAGTGACAGAGCTCACTGAGAACAAGTTTGGAAGTACTCTGCCGGCCAATATGGTCGGTCTAGGGTTGATTGCCAGAGCAGGAAACTTCGTCACAACTCAGTCGTTGAAAGATGCCATGGCAAAACACATAAAACCAAAGTACGTAGAGATGAATTCCCAGGCGATTGATTTCGGTTACTCACTAATAGAGAAATCGTATAGTATTAGAAGAGAAAGAATCGATTCTGTCGGCCGGGGATTTGAATGAAGAAGTTTATCAGGAGTCTTGGCAACGCAACAAATGGAATCAAGCACCTTCTGAGAGAGAGAAACTTCAGAATCCAGCTTGTAATCGGAGCAGTGATCTTGACTGTCGGCGCACTGATCGGACTGGACAAGGGTGATTATTACTGGCTTCTCTTCTGTACGTTTATGGTTCTGCTTCTCGAAGGAATCAATACCCTGGTGGAGAAGATAGCAGACATATTGAGGCCCTACTATGATGAAAGAGTGCGTATACTCAAGGATACAGCAGCTGCTGTCGTTCTACTCGGGAGCGCGGTATCTGTTTTGATTGGGTTATCAATTATTTTACAATCAATTTTCGATCTGCATTTTGCCGTTGGACTGCTTTTTGGTATAATAATTCTGGTTGTCTTCTTTTCTTTGGGGCTATTTGGAGGTGGCAGGGAATGAACCGTCGGGTCATTCTGTTATTCCTATTATCGTCTTTGCTATTAATGACTCGCAGTTTCGCGTATTTCCTCGTTACATACGTGGTTAGGCCGGGAGACTCGATTCATACTATTTCGAGAGATCTGAGTGTAAGCATCTCAACTATTATTGACTTCAACAATATCAAAAGTGCAAACAGCATTAAAGCAGGGGACACGCTTAAGATACCCCAACCGGACGGTTTGATCTACGAGGTTCAGTCTGGTGACACCTTCGATTACATCGCAAAGTTGTTTTTCTCTCCTGTCGATGAATTGATAGCAGCAAATAATCTCAGGCCGGATTCTGTAATCAATCCCGGTCAAAGAGTTTTTATTCCCATGTCTTTGGTCAACCTGTATCAGTACATTCCTCAGAGCACCCCTTTCAGATGGCCCATTTATGGAGTAATATCTTCTGATTACGGTTGGAGAACACATCCTGTAAGCGGGCAGCCCTCATTCCATTCGGGGCTTGACATTGCGGCTCCGGAAGGAACGCCGATATTTTCAGGTTCTAGAGGAACTGTTGTTTTCGCTGGACCGAACGGCGGATATGGGAATATGGTCGAAATTCAGCATGACAATGGATATCTTACCCGATATGGTCATATGAGCAAGATAAGCGTCTATGTCGGCCAGAGAGTTGACGCCGGCTCGTTGATAGGCCGAGTAGGAAGTACGGGTGTCTCGACGGGCCCACATGTCCACTTTGAAGTGAGGGACCCCAAGTCAAATACGATGAACCCGTTGTCTATGCTTCCAACTCGTGACCTTATGTACGTCATTAGAAGAGAGGATGACGGCACCGCTGCCGGTGGTAAATGACAAAGATACTGGTTAGTGCGTGCCTGATCGGAGTCAATTGCACCTATCGCGGAGATAACAACCTGTCTTTCAAGCTTCTAGAGCTAGTCGACAGGTTTGTTTTTTTGCCTGTGTGCCCCGAGCAGCTTGGCGGGCTCCCCACGCCTAGGCCTCGTGCGGAGGTTACTACCTCAAAGGACTGGCTGGCAAGCAAGATAGTCCTAGATCAGTTTGGAAACGATGTCACGAGCAACTATGAGAAGGGGGCCGAAGAGGTTCTGAAGATTGCAAAACTCTCAGGTTCAAGTATTGCAGTTCTGAAATCGAGAAGTCCTTCTTGTGGTTGTAGAGGTATCTACGACGGAACCTTCAGCGGAGTGATGATTGACGGAATGGGAATAACGGCAGAACTGCTCATGAAGAACGGCATCGAAGTCTATTCCGAGGAAGAAACTAGCTTCTTATACTAGGATCAAACAACTCCGTAAGAATCTGCATCTCTTCCTTCTCGTCGAGCGTAAAACCCGGACTCTTCGCAAGGATAACCCATCTACCTTTTTGCCATAGCAAGGACTGATCTTTACCTCCGAACCTAACTATTTTGGCGTAGTAGTAATCTGACTTCTTAATCCTTCCTAAATCTCTAGTCAGAACCGATCCTTCTACAAGGAAGAGCGTCTCCCATCTGTCTTTTGCAGCTTCAACAGATTCCATTTTCCAGACATAGACGTTTATCACTCTTGAACTGAGATCCAGTTGCAGGCAGCGCACCGAGTTGTCATACGGAGGGTAGAACACTCTGATGCTTTCTCCGCTTTCCTGCTTAACGGAAACCCCATTCGCAAGTCCCTGATCTGGCGGAAATGGCGCTTCACCGAGAAAAGTGAAGATACTTCGATTGAAAACAAGATCGTCAAGCATAATCTCATCTTTGGGCACAACAACATCTTTTCTGTGACCAAATGCGTAGTAAGAAGCAAATGCAATCAGTCCCAACACAAAGGCGACTGTGAACAACGCCCTGTTTCCATAACGCTTCACCTTAGCGCCTTTCACTTTCACTGCTCCCATCATTCAGATAAGTTCTAGAATCCTTGCTACCTTTGCTGGATCAAGCCTGTAAGGCGACCCCTTCCCTTGATAAAAGCCATGTTCTCTAATCAGATGGATTGAAATAGGTGAGTAGTCGACTTCTTCCTTTCGAGCTATGTTCCTGACATTGATGTTGGCTTTCTTTGAAAGATGACCGTGACGAAAGGGACAGGGTATGTAGCCGCGGCTCTCCTCAACGATTACAACGAATCGGTCATCGACCTTTACAGGCGAACCGAATCCTCTCTCGCCTTGCTTCATAAACATTTCCAGTTTGTTCGCGATTATCTCGTTTGTCAAACCCAGTTCCTTTACCTTCGCCTGATCCTCACTAATAATATCTACCAGATTTCTTTCGTCGTGACCAAGAAAACCCGGGCCGGTAATACTGCCGGCTCTCATATTTTCCTGGATCTTATCGAAGTCCGGAGTCTGTTTCACAGTCTCACCTCCAAAACTATCCAAATTTGTCGAAGTAGATCTTTTCTTCAGTGATTTTGTGCTTCGTCAAAACATCTATGCAGGCGTTTATCATTCCGGGACTGCCGCAGAGATACCCTTCTCTTGCAACATCATCACCCTGTTCGGAAAGATATCTGTCGACAACATCAGTAATGAGACCTATCTCGCCTTGCCAGTTGTCTTCCTGCTGCGGATCGGACAGCGCAGGAATGAAGTGAAAATTTGGCATCTTGCTTTCGATTTCCTTCATCTCCTCAAGGTAGAAAAGATCCCTCTTACTTCTTGCTCCAAAGAAATAATACGCCTTTCTCTCAACTCCCTTTTCCATCATATCCAACAAGATTGACTTGATCGGAGCCATTCCAGAACCGCCGGCAATGAATATTATATCTGAATCGGTATCTCTTAGAAAGAAATCTCCGAATGGTCCGAGGATTTTAATCCTGTCACCCACATTGAGCAGTTTGTGGACGTAAGTGGTTACAATTCCATTTGGAACCAGTCTTATAAGGAGTTCCACTCCATTCTTCACGGACGGCTGGGAGGACATCGAGTAGGCTCTCATGGTCTCTTCTCTTATATCCCCATAGGCAGGGACAACCAGCTGGACGTACTGACCAGCTCTGAAACTTATCTCATCTTGAATACTGAAAAAGACTTCCTTAATGTCGTGAGTAACGTCTTCTATAGAAGAGACTGTCGCCACATATTCGCGAATGTTGAACAACTCTTCGGGAATCTCGATTGACATATCACCCTTAACTTTGATCTGGCACGAAAGCCTCACATTGTCCTTCTTCTCCTTAGGCGAAAGATAAGGAAGTTCAGTGGGAAGTATAGGCCCAATGTCCGTCTTCACTTTAACCTTACAGAGACCGCAGCTGCCCTTTCCCCCACAGGCAGATGGAATGAAGATCTTTTCTCCAGCAAGAGTCGAAAGAAGAGTAGATCCGCCCTTGACCTTGTGACTCTTCGAGTCGTTGATAGTGATACTTACTTCTCCATAATTGTTCACAAGAGCGTCTGCAATTGTAAGAACGGCAGCGAGTACTGCGGAGATCCCTCCAACGACCAGAGCCGTGACGATTATCTGCAAACCAAACACCACCTTACTGGACGGGCAGCATGCCCGAGAAACCCATAAAGGCCAGGGCCATAATGCCGATTATAATCATTGTTATTCCCGGGCCCACCAACTGAGGAGGCAGGTCCTTCTCTCTAAGTCTCATTCGCATTGCAGACAGAGCAACTATCGCAAGCCACCAGCCGGCTCCAGAGCCGAAACCGAAGAATAACGACTGAATCAGGCTGTACTCTCTGATAATCATGAACAGTACGCCCCCAAGGATCGCACAATTCACTGTAATTAAAGGCAGAAAGATCCCGAGATTCATGTAGAGTGTTGGAGAGAATCTGTCTATGACCATCTCCAGAAACTGAACGAATGCGGCAATGACAATAATGAACACTATGTACCTTAGATAGACTAAATTCAGCGGGACAAGAATGTAGTAATACACTATGTAATTGAGCACAGATGTCAAGGTAAGAACAAAGGTTACCGCCATGCCAAGACCATTGGCCGTCTTTATGTCCTTCGATACCGAAATGAACGAGCACATCCCCAGAAAGTTGCTAAGAACCATGTTGCTAGTAAGAGCTGCAGCGATCATTATCACAAAAGGATTAAGCGGAACTCCCATCTACATCTCCCCCCCTCACTTCTTCACGATCGGAGTCCTTGCGATCCAGATTATCGCACCCAATATGAAGAAGGCACTGGGTGCCATTATCATTATTACCCATGGAGTGAAGCCTTCAGGCATGACTCTCAATCCGAACAGAGTACCGAAGCCTAGCAGTTCTCTCACAAAAGCCACGGCAAGCAGGATCAACGAATAACCTATTCCCGCAGAGATTCCATCTATGAAAGAGAGCACAGGCCCATGCGACTGTGCGAAAGCCTCTGCACGACCCATGATAATGCAGTTGGTTATTATAAGGCCCACATAAGGGCCAAGTGCTTTGCTTATAGAAGGCAAATAGGCCTTCAAGACAATATCGAGAATTATGACGTAGGTGGCTATTATCAGAACCTGCACCATCATACGGACGTTCTTTGGGATATGCCTTCTCAAAGCCGAGATTGTAAACGAGGAGAAAGCGGTGGTGAAGATAAGGCCGATGCCCATTATTAGAGTGTTTGTGAGGTTGTTTGTTACAGCCAGAGCCGAGCAGATTCCCAATATCTGAACAATGACGGGGTTGTCTTTCCAGATATTTGTAAGAAAAACCGACTTCTTTGATTCAGCCATTTCTAATTCACCGCCTCAAGAACTGCAGGAAATACATCGTTGATTGCCTTATTAAGCAGAGTTTGAATCGACTCCGAAGTCCTTGTTGCTCCAGTAATCGCATCTACCTTTGAGTCGTCTTTCGAACCAGTATCCTGTCCAGACACTACGGCGATTCGGGCAGAAGAACTCGATGATATCCGTTCTCCCCTGAACTGTTCCTTGAAAGCTGTTTCGTCGATTCTCCCGCCCAGTCCTGGGGTCTCTGAGTGGTTCACAAAATCAATCCCAACTATTCTAGAACCACTCTCATCAACTGCGACAAGGGCCGTTATAGTTCCCCATAGACCTGCGCTTTGAACTGTAAATGCGATTTCTCTCTTTCCTTCATTATCAGCAATGTAGACGGTCTGCTCACCGTCGATCTCCTGTATTCTATCCAGATAGAGTTTTTGCACTTCTTCACTCGGCAGAGAACGCGCATCCTCTACAATATTGAAAACATAGATCAAAGAACGACGAAATTCAAGCTGTTCGTTCCTTTCAATAGTGCCTGAAGCAATTGCGTTGATTCCTGCAAGACAGATAACAAATACGGTTGTAAGAATGAAAGTGAATACTACAGAGTAAAGCTTTTCACTCATGCTTTCACCTTCTTTGGGGTCACCAGATAGTCAAGAAGAGATGCGAATGTATTTGCGATAAGCACCGCAAACATCAGACCGGCACCAAAAAGTGAGAATGTGCCGATTACTATGGCTAGAGACCCGATAATAACTCCGTATATCCACTTTGCTGTATCCTTCTTAGGAGCACTGATAGGATCAGTTGCCATGAACACAGCTCCGAACAGAATGCTACCCCCGATTATTGAGTGGACCGGGTTTATGCTTGAAAGTCCGAATAAGAAGAGTATTCCCGACATCGCGAAGGCCGAAACGAGAGTGGAGACTATGATCTTCCACGATGCGGTCTTGGTTAGTATAAGGTAAACGGCCGCCGCAGCAATCAGCCACTTCGCAGTCTCTCCCGCAGTGCCGGAGATGTTCCCGAAGATCATTTTCCATGCGCTAACCTCTTCTCCGCTCCTGATGACATTCATAGGGGTGGCCATAGTAATAACGTCGGAGCTGATCCATCTACTGAAGCCCTGTCCCCATGACTGGACGGCCGGCGTCCAGCTCTGCTGAACTGCAGCCGGAAAACTCACGTAGACAAACGCCCTGCCAACAAGAGCCGGATTGTACAGGTTTTTGGCAAAGCCCCCGAATGCCATTTTCGCAAAAACAATTGCAAAAGAACTGGCAACTATGACGATCCAGAGCGGTACTGCAGGAGGAAGTACCAGACCCATCAAAATACCGGTGACTATAGAAGCCTCGCTCACCGATTTTCCCTTTTTCCTTTCAAAGAGCCATTCGCATAGGACTGAAACCAGAACTGAAAGCAGAACCGTGGAGAAGACTACCCAGCCGAAATTTCCAACGGAGAATACCAAGATTGGAAGTAGAGCATAGATAACCTTTCTCATCATCGGCTGTTTCTGGAAGAACTTTTTCGCCATCTCTGGCACCTCCGAAAACAAAAGCTTGACTATAATTGTGGTCATACTGTATAATGGTCCCGAGGTGGTTCTCTTGTCAAAATTACACGAGCTCTCATTTTATTCTCTGGCCGAAGCAAAAGCTCACTTTTCAAAGGTTGTTGACGATTGTGAGAAGGCCGATATAATTATAACAAAAAACGGGCTTCCAAAGGCAGTTATGATGGACTATGACAAGTACGTACTCCTCAGCAGATTTCTCGAACGGGTTTACGATCTGTACTTAATGGACGCTGGCGATGAAGCTATGGATGTCCAGATAAAGGATCTTATCGTTCAGGTTGATGATGATTGACGGAGGTGCAAGATGGCAGAAGTTATCCTCGAGAAGGTAGCAAAGACTTATCCGAACGGAGTCAAGGCCGTTCTCGATGCGAATCTCGAAGTACAGGACAAGGAGTTTCTGGTTCTACTCGGTCCCTCAGGCTGTGGAAAGACGACGACACTCAGAATGATCGCGGGCCTTGAGGAGATTACAGAAGGAACAATCAAGATCGGTGGAAGAGTTGTTAACGATGTCGAACCTAAGGATAGAGACATCGCCATGGTCTTTCAGAACTACGCGCTTTATCCACACATGTCTGTTTACGAAAACATGGCTTTCGGACTTAAGTTGAGAAAGACTCCAAAGCCGGAGATCGAGAAGAGGGTAACAGAAGCGGCACGTATTCTTGGGATAGAGCAGTTGCTGGATAGAAAGCCAAAGCAGCTTTCCGGTGGTCAGAGACAGAGGGTCGCAGTCGGGAGAGCGATTGTTAGAAACCCAAAAGTCTTCCTCTTCGACGAACCTCTCTCCAACCTTGACGCGAAGCTGAGGGTACAGATGAGAGCCGAACTGAAGAGGCTTCACCAGAACCTCCAAGCAACGATTATCTACGTTACTCATGACCAGGTTGAAGCAATGACAATGGCCGACAAGATCGTAATTATGAAAGACGGAATAATTCAGCAGATCGGCGATCCTTATTCAGTCTACTTCGAGCCGAGAAACAAGTTCGTTGCTGGATTCATCGGCACTCCCGCAATGAACTTCATCAGCGCGAAGCTTGTATCTGAAGGAGGAAAAGTCTGGGTAGTAAAGGAAGACATGAAGCTTCTCGTTCCTGAAGACAAGGTCGAGAGGCTCGGGCACCTTGTCGGCAAAGAAACGACTTTCGGTATAAGACCGGAAGACATCTACGACAAGATGTACGCGGTTGCGCCAAAAGACGAATTCACGGTGAAGGGCAATGTAGATGTTGTCGAACCCCTTGGAAGCGAAACTCTAATCCACGCCACTATTCACGGGGACGAAATCGTCGCAAAGGTTGATCCGAAGAGCAGAGCGTCTGCAGGCGACAAAATGGATCTGGTCTTCGATATGTCTATGATGCACCTGTTTGATCCTGAAACCGAGGAGAACGTCCTCGCCGGTACTCACCAGGACGCTACCCCTGTCAACATTTAGTTATCATGAAAAAAAGGTGGCCTAGGCCACCTTTTCTTATTTTTTGGTTCAATTAACCTCTCGCTTCGACATAAGTCTTGACTCTGGCGGTCAATCTTGCCTTTTTACGTGAAGCCGTATTCTTATGAATAGTTCCTGACTTCGCCGCCTTGTCGAGAGTAGAATATACTTCGCTAAGCATGGAAGAAACGGACTGTGGATCTTCGCCCTGTTCCATAGCCTTATACAGCTTCTTGGAAGCATTTCTGAATTTTGTCCTGACGGCCCTGTTCATTACGGTTCTCTTAGCCGTCTGCTTTACTCTCTTCTTTGCTGATGCATTATTAGGCACTTATCACTTCTCCTCCTTTCGAGATTTACCCGTTAATTCTATCATCAATCTAATGCTTTCTTCAATTGGTCGACGGCGTTTGTTTCTTCCCAAGGAAGCTCGACGTCGATCCTTCCAAAATGACCGTATGAAGCTGTCTGTCTGTAGATAGGGCGCTTCAGGTTGAGACGATCGATTATTGCCGCAGGTCTGAAATCAAAGACCTTAAGGACCGCCTTTCTGAGCTTCTCGAGGTCGACCTTCTCTGTATCGTGGGCATCGATCATGAAGGATACGGGCTTAGCAACACCTATCGCATAGGCAAGCTGAAGAGTGACTCGATCCGCAAGGCCGGCTGCCACGATATTCTTGGCAGCATATCTCGCCATGTAATGAGCCGATCTATCTACCTTCGTGGGGTCCTTTCCACTGAAGGCCCCTCCACCGTGAGGTGTCCAGCCTCCGTAAGTATCGACGATGATCTTCCTGCCAGTCAATCCCGTATCTGCAGAAGGACCGCCCCTGACGAATCTGCCCGTCGGGTTCACGAAGATTTCCACCCCTTCAAGAAGTAGCTCGTGGTCTATTTCAGGAGCAATTACGTTGTCAACTACGAGTCTTTCGATCTCCTCTGCAGTCAAGTCAGGATCATGCTGGGTCGATACCACTATCGCAGTTACGCCAACGGGCTTGCCATCCTGATACTTAACTGTGACCTGGGTCTTTCCGTCAGGTCTAAAACCACGAACCGATTGATCCTTTCTCACTTTGCTGAGCCTACGGGCCAGCCTGTGGGCAAGGACTATCGGCAACGGCATCATCTCGGCAGTTTCATTCGTTGCATAGCCGAACATCATACCCTGGTCCCCCGCGCCGATAAGCGCATATCTATCTGTATCATTCTTTTTCGCCTCAAAGGACTTATTCACTCCAAGTGCAATATCCGGCGACTGCTCATCGATACTTGTAAGAACTGCACAGGTCTCTCCGTCAAAGCCGAACTTTGCCCTGTTATAACCGATATCGAGAATTGTATCCCTTACTACCCTGGGAATATCTACGTAAGCCTTTGTGCTTACTTCTCCGGCAACTACTGCAACGCCCGTTGCCAGAAGAGTCTCAACCGCGACTCTAGAATCTTCATCCTGAGTCAACATCGCATCGAGTATCGAATCTGAAATCTGATCTGCCATTTTGTCGGGATGGCCTTCGGTAACGCTTTCACTGGTGAACAACCAAGTCTTCATGACTGCCTCCTATAAACTGAATCTATTCTCCATATTCTTCCTCGGACAAGAATCTACCACCAATTATCTCGAAGGACAAGGGCCTGAATGCTCTGCTGAAATCGGCAATGATCTGGATCTTGTTCTGACACTTGCTGCCAACAAATTCTTTATCCAGTCTATAGGCTCCCTTTCCCTTTCCGTAATTGACGCTCACATCGTAGTACTTTCTCAAGTGACTTCTAAACTTCTCCCCACACTTGTTGCATTCAAAATGCACGACAATTGTGTTTCCGCTGTCGTAAAACGGATTCTTGCTTATGTCACGCGGCTTCTTCTTGAAAAACATCCGAAACTACCTCCTCATGACTATTCTGAAGTCCTTCGAAGCCTCGTTGCCCCAGTGATCACGAACTACTACCCTGGCATCTCTTGGATTCGTCCAGTCTATGTCGTCCCAGATGTTTATCGGAAGCAAACTGAGAGATATCCTGGAGTTAAGGTTAAACCAGTAGTCAGACTCTGTCGATGGCGAAGAGTATATTTCGTGGACCCTGTCTGCTTCGTCCAAATCGAAAGAAACGAAGTCAATCTGATACACGAGATTGTTTTCAACATAAAGCTCGATCGTCTTCGGGCTGACCGGATGCCTCAGCTGCACCTTGGCATGGAGATCCAGAGGGGTGCTGGGGGTCATTTCGATCGTTGGCTTTCCCTGTGCGAAAGAATAGGTCTTTCCGCCTGCCCTTATGTCAAGAATCTCAACCGCAGATGCCGGATTACCTGTGTCAAAATAGAATCCAGGATTGATTATCGTCTTCATAGTTGAATCTCTTACTTCAAGATGAAAATGAGGCGGCACATTTCCACTGTTTCCGGATTTCGCAACAACATCGCTTTTTCTAAACGGAAGCTCTCTCGGGTCGAAGGTTACTTCGATATATTGATCTCCAAACTCGGAGATCAATTGATGATAAAGATCGTTGAGTTTTCTTCCGGTGAGAGAGGAAGTGTCTCCAATCTCGTTAACGTGAGCGAATATGACATTGATTCCTTTCTCGTTTGTGAGAATGTTCGTAACCTCTGGAAGCATCAGAGCTATACCGATCCCGTATATGGGATGATTTATGTATATCTGGTGAACATACGAGTTGTCCGGAGAAAGGAGATCTAATCCAACAATGCTTCCCGTGGAGTAATCCATTCCCATATGGAAGTGCTCGGGATAATTGATATTTCTTGAGTTGCCACGATACTCGCCAAAGTAACCTGTTACTTCTGGAGCCCTCTTCAGCGGAAACAGCAAAGTCGCAGAAAACAGCACACCTACTAATAAGAGTACCGCTGTGACCGACAATAATCTCTTCATTTCCTTCCCTCCTCACAAATAGAAGAAATGAGCCTTTTATTTATCTCATCGGAGGACACATACTCAACCTCAATAAGATCCTTTTCGTAGTTCTCAGAAAGAATTTCAACCGAACCCCTGAACCTCATGAAGCTCGAAAACTCGGTAGGTTTAAGTCTAAGTTTTCTCCGAAATCTCTTACCGTATAGCTCCGTTGATATCTCGCTCAATATACCTTCGATATTGTAACTCTTCAGAGCACTAACCATCACGGCTTCTGGAAAGATCGTCCCGAGCTCCGCAAGTCTCTCATTCGTGCATAGATCGATCTTATTCAAGACATGGATCCTCTTGATTTCACCGGCGCCGATATCCCGCAGGGTACGATCGACGATTTCATATTTCTCTTTGACTGCCATGTCAGAGGCATCGGAAACTACAGCCAGGAGATCCGAGTATTTGACTTCATCTAACGTCGATCTGAAACTCTCCATCAATTCGTGTGGCAGTTCTCTAATGAATCCAACGGTATCTGAAATGAGAACCTGCATTCCTGCAGGTAGTCTAGCTCTCCTGACTCGAGTATCAAGAGTCGCGAACAATTTGTTCTCTACAAGAAGGTCTTCACTGCTGATTTCAGATACCAGCGATGACTTCCCAACATTCGTATATCCTACAAAGGAAACCAGTGGGATCGACGAAACGAGTCTTTTCTTCCTCGAGATCTCTCTCTGCCTGCCCATCTCTTCTATGTCTTTGCGAAGCCGAGAGATTCTGTCCTGCGCCTGCCGCCTGTCCGTTTCAAGCTTCTTCTCTCCGGGCCCTCTTGTTCCTATTCCCGCTCCAGTCTGCGAAAGCATCCTTCCGAAGCCTTTCAGCCTCGGCAACTGATACTTAAGACTGGCCATCTCAACTTCGAGTTTCCCTTCCTTGGTCGATGCGTGGTCCCCAAAGATCTTCAGGATAAGTTGCGTCCTATCCATTACGGGGACTCCAAGAAGCTTCTCCAGGTTCATTGCCTGAGATGGAGACAGCTCATGACGGGTGATAATGAGGACTGCACCAAAAGCTTCCAGTGTTCTCCTCGCAAAATCCACCTTGCCTTTGCCCAGATAGTGACGGGGATCTGGGTAATCGAGGTTCTGGACCACCGTCTCAACGATTTCGTACCCAGCAGTCCGGGCGAGCTCGTTAAGCTCGCCCAGTATTTCTGACTTGATATTCTGCTCTTCAGACGAAAAAACAGCGACAAGTAAAGTGTCTATGCTCGCTTCAGTCCTCCTTCTTGCCAGTAGTATTCGTCAATTTCACGTACTTCTGGGGAACCATCATCTTGATTGCATGTTTGTAGACCAGAGTCTGCTCCTGACCGTCCTCAAGCAGCACCGTGAAATTGTCGAACGACTTGACCAAACCCTTCGTCTGGAATCCCCCTTCGAGGTACATCTTCACTTCGATCCTGTTAACCCTAAGAAGATTCAGGAAACGATCCTGCAAATTGAACTTTTCAGCCATTCTTACCCCCCCAAACTGAGAGAATCGCATTTTCTAAAACCCGAGCAGCCTTACCTTCCAGACTGGACAGGTCAATTCTCAGAGCTTCTGAATATCTTCTAAACCACATAATCTGACGACGAGCGTATCTTCTTGTGTTCACAAGAATCCGCTCGATGGTATCCGAAAGGGATACACCACACCTAACATATTGTACCATTTCGGCGTAACCTATTGTCTTAAATGCGTTGAGCTCGGGCCCATAGCCTTTCGACAGAAGGCTCTCGGTCTCATCGGCAAGGCCTGCGCGAATCATCTCATGTAGACGACTCTCTATTCTGGCATGGAGCTCGCTCCTATCCCTTTCAAGAATGACAAGAAAAAACTCACGATTGTGATCTCTCTCGTTCTGCAACTCAGTTAGCGGTCTTCCCGTTTTGAAGAAAACCTCAAGATACCTTATAGTTCTCTTGAGATCGTTCTCGTGGAATCTTTCAAAGGCATTCTTGTCGACTCTTTCAAGGATCTTCCTCAGCGATCCTTTGTTTTCGGATTCTATCTGAAGAAGCGCCTCTCGCACCGTTTCATCTCTAGGAGGGACGTCCACCAAACCCTTCATAAGGACCTCGGCGTAAAGGCCAGTTCCACCGGCGAGAATCGGGATCTTCCCTCTAGCAGTTATGTCCGCAACACTTTCCAGAGCAAGGTTTCTGAACTCCATCACATCAAAGTCTTCATCGGGATCACGTATGTCGATCAGCCAGTGCTTAAGGACGGCCTGTTCACTCTCGGTCGGCTTGGCCGTGCCGATATTCATGAAACGGTAGATCTGACGCGAATCAACGGATACAATTTCTATCGGGAGTCTCTGAGCCAAATCCAGAAGAAGCGATGTCTTTCCCACAGCGGTCGGTCCGAGGAGAATTGGTATCATTCTTTATCAATAACCCCGTACAGGACTCCGCTCTTTTTGCTGCCCCAGAGCCTGTCGAACTCGAGATCGAGCTCTTCGAAGAGGCTGTCTCGTGTTCTGCTTTTGATAATAAACCTCTTTGATGAAATCCTGATCATTTCATCGACGTCCGATCTATTTATCCTTTCATACATCGCAAATGGCCTTAGAGGGTTAATCGAATGAGACCTCATCTGCGGGCTGTCAAACATAGGATCACAATAGACTATATCGTAGGCATTGTCTTCACAGCCTTTCACAAAGTCTCGTAAATCTCTATTGTGAAGCTCTATCCTTCTTGAAGCCTCTATTAACCATTCATCTGCATAGGGGTAGTTGCGAAGACCGTGAGAAACGATCCTGTATATGTGTTCGGACGCCTCCAGGCCTATCACTTTGCCTTCAGGCAGATAGTGCGCGATAAGAAGCGCTTCATTTCCGAGACCGAACGTTGTATCCAACACAGTTTCACTTCCGGAGAGATCCATGCTCTTGATCAAATAGTCGGAGTCCTGAATTCTCATGTTCTTGAATCTTACCTTTGACATTCCGGGGTGAAAGAAGAAAACCGTCTCCCTATTTCTAATGGTTAACTGGCCGTTCTTATCGAAAACATAGTAGAAGTCGAGCGAATGCTCGCTCTCAAATTGCTTAAGCCGGCTTCTTGAAACATATTTGACACCCAGTTCTTCGGCCAGCTCTCTCGCAGAAGACACCTCTTCTTTCGTCGGTTTGTACGAAGTCGTAACCACGAATCTCATCTGTTTTCTCCATTGTTGATGCCAGGAATCAACTCTCTAAGCAGATCAAGTTCAGATTCCTTAATTCTTATCTCTTTCTCGAGCGCATCATACTCTTTCTGGAGATTCTCCAGTCTTCTTTGAGCCTGTTTGTAGCTAAGGTAAGCGTTGACATTCGTTATCGCCAGGAGCGATAAGAGAAGAGCCATGAACAAGAACAACCCGAGCGGGAATCTTGACTTATCCTTCTTGCTCTTTATTTGAGACCACTCCTGGCAATTCCGGCAATAAAGTACTTCTGCGTAATCAAGAAGAGAATCACAACAGGAATTATCGAGAAAGTGGCAGCGGCCATCAAAAGGTGATAGTCGCTTCCGGTAGCCGAACTGAAATTCTGGAGCCCGACAGGTAAAGTTCTAATCTCCGGACTCTTTGTAACAATAAGAACCCAGAGGAAAGAATTCCAGCTTCCAACGAATTTCAGCAGCGCACCAGTAATCACCGCCGGCTTTGAGAGCGGAACGAGAATCGTCCAGAGAAAACGCCACTTTGAGAGTCCGTCTATCATAGCCGCATCGTAGAGTTCATTAGGAATCGTCATGAAATGCTGCCTCAGAAGGAATATCGCAAAGACGGAGACAACCCACGGAACGATTAGAGCATAGTACGAGTCCACCCAACCGAGCGCCGTAAGCGTGATATAGTTCGGGACCAACAGGACCTCGCCAGGAACCATCATCGTTGCCAAAAAGAGCGTGAACAACAGATTCTTGCCGAAGAAATCCATCTTCGCAAAGGCGAATGCGGCCATCGCCGCAAAGATTATCTCTACAAAAGTCGTAACCATCGCCACAAACACAGTGTTGAAGTAGTACCTGCCAAACGGAGCCGCATTCCAAGCCGAAACGTAATTCTGGAAGAAGTTCTTGAACGTTTCAGCAAATGTGAAATTCGCCTTGCCGGCTGGAACATCGTCTTTAAGCCAGACTGCGTGTATTCCCGCAAGCTTTATGTCAAAGGACTTCGCTCCGGAAGGAGAGATTATTCCCCTGTAATAGACCCTCTCAACCTCGACCGGCTTGATTGAAAGGTCAAGCTCGCTGAAAATGTCGGAATGTACCTTCGAGAAAGTACCGACCATAGAAGTCTCTTTCCATCTACGTCTGATGAAATCAGCAAACGGTTCTTGACCACTTATGTTCGCCTGTCTATCAAGGTTGGCTACTATTCCTCCGACCCCTATCGTTTGACCGGCAGATGAGGCCACTTCTCTCAAAAGGGCCACAAGATCAGCATAAGTTGTGTTCTGATCCATTGCGCTTCTGACCTTCCTGTCAAGCTCCGGATTAGCGGCAACAAGTAGTGATGTCCTCAAGAAGTTCATTGCGTCGTTGACGACCTCTAGCGGTGTTTGAGTATTCGTGAAGTACTGCGAAAGGCTGTTCTTGAAATCCCTGTCGAGGTAGTCCAAAAAGATCGTAACTGCACTTCGAACATTGGATGGATTAATTGCGGAAAGCAGGTAATCCTTCAGCTCCCGCTCAACATTCCAACTCTCTATGAATTGCGAAAGCAACGCATGGACCTCAGCATCGGTTCTGATTCTACCCACAATCGCAGAACCTGAAAGATTGGCGTTCTGAGATTCGTTGTAAAAGACTTTTATGTCGGAGTAAAGGTCAAGCAAATCCGACCATTGCACCAGCCCATCAGGGATGCTTTCCAATGAACGCTCCAGCTGGCGTACAGACAGGGACATCCGAGCGTCTCCAGCAGAGATTTCTTCAGACAAAGTGATAATCTCGGAGACAGCCTTTCGAATTTCATCTGTGCTGCTTCTAAGATCGGCAACGATCCTTTCTAGTTCGCTCAGTTCGGTAACTCCTGTTGTACCGGTTCTGTAAGACTCAAGTGACTCCATTGACTTTGCAAGAGCAGCAACAGGCCCTTCAAGGAGTACAGCCGACTCTTCGCGGATTCTTGCCTTCATCTCTTTGGTTGCATCGGTATCTATTGGCAGTTCCTTCATCGCAGTCTCAACGCTTTGAGATAGCCTTTCGATTGCTCTTGAGTACTGCGCTCTTAGAGAGCTAACCAGGACTACTCTCTTCACAAACCCACCATCACTATAGACAGCTGCGTTGAAGAATCCGTCAAGAAATCTCCCTGCATCTTCTATCGGTAGATCTCTTAATGACTTTGCATGAGCATCCGGTACGTTATCCTTGATCGCGTTATGTCTGTCGACCAATTCGGCAAAGAGCTGTTCATCAACTTGCGATGCGTAGTTTGCAGGAGCGCCATCTCTGCCAAGCAGCTGGATCTCTATTTCGCCTCTCCTAATGGGGTCATCGTTCAAATTAACAGAAAGGGTATCAAAACTAACTGACTCTTCCATCAGTGCCGCGAAGTTCCTGAATTCGCTAAGACTCAGCGTCGCAAGATCGACAGAGGCGCTGGTGCTCTTCTGCTTAATCTGAGTCTTAAAGGTGAAGGAGTTTGCTGCATTTTTCGTGGTCCAAACTGGCGGCCAGCTAGAAACCTCGCTGGGAGCTTTGAACGACGTGGCAACCATCCATGCAAATGGAACGAGCATCAGGAATGCTCCCCCAATAATAACTACATAGAGAAGGATTTTCGAGATTATCTTAGTCGATGATGTGGTCATCTGCGCACCTCAACCCTCATAGTGAACGCGCTTCTTGCCTACGTACATCTGTACCATAGTAAGAATCAGGATTATCACGAATAGTATGTAGGCAGCTGCGC
This sequence comes from Mesotoga sp. UBA5557, assembly GCF_002425715.1. Lineage (NCBI taxonomy): Bacteria > Thermotogati > Thermotogota > Thermotogae > Kosmotogales > Kosmotogaceae > Mesotoga > Mesotoga sp. UBA5557. Next base: position 122,194 of record NZ_DIMV01000042.1, on the reverse strand, counting down.
TTGCGACTCCCATTCTCTGCTGATTGTAGAAGGCATCAAATACATAGTAGACAAGTGTCAACCCACTCTTGTTGACAGGTCCGGGCAGTCCCTGGTATAGTATGAAAATCTGCGAGAAGACCTTGAATGCACCTATCATCGTTATTATCATAATGAAGAACGTCGTACCCGAAAGAAGCGGCCACGTGATGAATTTGAACTTCTGCATGCCGCTTGCTCCATCGACATCTGCAGCCTCATAATACGATCTATCTATATTCTGAAGACCGGCAAGGAAGATTACGGTGGTGTAGCCAACGTGCTGCCAAACCGAGACTATGGCGATAGTCGGAATGGTCCACACTTCTTCCTTAAGCCAGGCGATCTTCGGCAGATTGAAGATCGAGAGAACATAGTTCAGTAGCCCGAACTGGTCATTGAACATCCACTGCCATACCAGAGACACGGCTACTACTGACGTGACAAAGGGTATGAAGTAGGCAGTTCTGAACAGAGAACGAAGCTTGATGTTTTTGTTGAGAAGCATCGCTATGATCAGAGCAAGACCTATCTGAGTAGGCACGGAAAGCAAGACGTAATAGACGGTGTTGTAGATAGATTTCAGAAAGTCCGAGCTCTCTTTTGCAAGAGTGAAGTACTGAACAAAGTCCGCGCTTTGCTTCAATACTACATAGGCCAATACGTAATATAGGGCAACGAAGAGAATCATCGTAGACCACTGGCTGGTCCTCATCTTAATGCTCTGAATGCTTCCTCTCCTTCGGAGAAGCACAAAGAGCCCCAAACCCATCAATCCAAGTCCAGCGAACAGTCCTGCAGCGGAAAGATCACTCGATAAGTTGCGCAGCAGGATATAGCCGATTAGCGCAACAGCGAACAATCCGTACAAAAGCGAGTGGCCTTTCTTTGTCTTGTCGTATTTGCTCATTAGCCCGAACAGATGATAGAGAATCTGAATCACCACAAGAACAATAACGACGTATACTGCCGTGTTTATCAGCGAGTTGACAAAACTCAACTGAACGGGATATGTAAGTCTGAAAAGCTCCTTATAGTTGTCAAGACCTATGAAGTACCGGGTAGTTGAAGTATAATCCCATTTGAAGAAACTCAGAACAAGAGAGAAGCCGATCGGCCAAAAGACAAACACACTCAAGATCACTATCGAAGGCAATAGAAAAAGATACGCTTGCCAAGTCTCCTTCCAATACTTCTTTGAACGCTTAGCGTAAGGCAAATCATTCCCTCCCATTTGCTATGCATGGGTTTAGTATCTTAAGTATACCAAAGATTCGACCGTGCTCCTGAACATCATGGATGCGAATTATCTCGACCCCTTTCAGATACAGGTAAGTTGAGATTGAAAGAGTCTCTTCCAATCTTTCTTCTACCTGTGTCCCCGTAATCTTGGAGATGAAACTTTTTCTTGAATGCCCTACAAGAAGAGGGAACCCCAGTTGCTTGAACTTAGAGATGTTTCTCAGTATCTCGATGCTCTGCTCCGCATTCTTGGCAAAACCTATCCCCGGATCAAGGATTATCCTCTCTCTACTTATCCCCGCTCTAATTGCGCGGTCTGCTCTTTCAACCAGCCACGCCGAAACCTCTCCGACCACATCGCGGTAATCGGTCATCGCGCTCATAGTAGCAGGGTCTCCTCTCATATGCATAATTATTACTGCCGCATTGTTCTCCGAGATGACGTGGATCATCTCCTCTGAACTAAGCCCCGTAATATCATTTACTATGTCCGCTCCTTCAGAAAGTGCGAGTCGGGCAGTTTCGCTGTTGTAAGTGTCAACAGAAATAACGGCATCCGGCCTCCTGTTGCGCAGCTGCCTTATGACCGGGACTACTCTGGAAATCTCTTCGCCGATACTTACCTTCTCCGCGCCCGGCCTTGAAGACTCTCCACCTATATCGATTATCGAAGCTCCCCAATCTAGCATCCTTATCGCGGCTTCTACGGCAGTAACTCCGCCTTGGTACCTGCTGCCCGGGAAGAAAGAATCTGGAGTCACATTGAGTACCCCCATAATAACGGGGCTGGAGAGATCGAGCTTTCTTCCACCGCAGAAGATCACTATTGATTCCTTCGCTTCTCTATGACTCGCTTGACGAAGAGTTTGAACACCGGATTAGGCTTGCCCACTTTCGATCTGAACTCGGGATGATACTGAATCCCGACAAAAAAACTCTTTTCGGGAAGCTCGACGGCCTCCACGAAAGTCGCTTTTGAGGATATTGAGAGTTTCTTTACATCGATTTCTCCGGGCATTCTGAAGAGCTCGGGGAAGCGATCAAGGTTGACTTCGTATCTATGCCTGTGCCTTTCATAGACTAACGGTTCGTTATAAGCTTCAAAAAGGACCGTGTTTTGCTCAATAGGAGTCTCTTGGGCACCAAGTCTCATGGTTCCGCCGAGTTTCATGATTTCCTTTTGCTCTTCCATAATGTCAATTACGGGATAAGGGGTCGACGGATCGAACTCCGTAGAATTGGCTCCCTCATATCCGGCGACGTTCCTTGCAAACTCGATAACCATAAGCTGCATCCCAAGACATATTCCAAGAATTGGAGTATCTTCTTCTCTGGCGGCCTTTATTACTGAGATCTTCCCTTCTATTCCCCTCTTTCCGAAACCGCCGGGGATGATTATCCCGTCGTACTTCCTGAGCTCAGATTTTATTTGCTCTTCCGTCATGTCCTCAAAACACTGCGAGTCGATAACTTCGGGTTTGCTTACCCCACAAAGCGCGATGCTTTCCGAAATGCTCTTATAAGCATCATCGGTGCCAAGGTATTTTCCGATCAGCGCGATTCTTGCTGGAAGGAATGATCTGGGGTAATTCCAATCAAACCTTTCCTCGATTTTTATACTGAGCCAGGCGGCAATCTTTCTATGAATCCCGTACGAGTAGACTATAAGAGGAACATCATAGACGTTTTCGGAGTCGGGCAGATTGTAGACCATCTGTCGATCAACTCCACCGAAGAGAGCGATCTTGGCAAGCTCATTCTCCTCAATAGGCTTTTCGGACCTGACAGCGATCATCTGAGGTTGAATGCCAATTCTTCTGAGAAGCTGGACAGACTGTTGAGTAGGCTTGGTCTTGAATTCGTTGGTCACTCTGAGGTAAGGAACATATGTTACATGAATAAAGAGGAAGTTCTCAGGACCTTCTTCGACCCATAGTTCGCGAACGGCTTCAAGGAAGATCTCACCTTCAATGTCACCGACGGTACCACCGATTTCTATCATTATGAGTTCACCGGGAACACTCTTGATTCGTGACTTTATTTCGTCTGTAACGTGAGGAACCATCTGTACGGTCGCCCCGAGAAATTCTCCCTCTCTCTCTTTATCGATTATTGTCTTGAATACCTGGCCCGCGGTCATATTATTTTCTCTTCTCATATTCTTTCCGAGAAATCTCTCGTAGTGACCAAGATCGAGATCTGCCTCGTATCCGTCTTCTGTGACGAAGACTTCACCATGCTGATTAGGATTCATCGTTCCGGCGTCAAGATTTAGATAGGGATCGATCTTGAGGGTGTTAACCTCTACCCCACATTCCTTCATTACACGCGCGATGGAGGCAGAGAGTATCCCCTTGCCAATTCCGCTTATTACACCTCCGGTTACCACAACGAACTTCTTCTTCATCGATTACAGTCCTCCACTATCCGAGTAGTCTCTTAATATACTCAATTTCAGAAGCGTGATCCTCATCGTCCCCAGGCGTCTCCAGAAGCCAAGGTTTTTCCTGAATTCTCTCATTGGAAAGAAATTCTCTGAAACCATCGTCTTTTCCGATATGGCCTTTACCGATCATCTCGTGTCTGTCTTTGCCGGCACCTAGAGGAAACTTGCTATCGTTAAGATGTATCATCTTCAGTTTTTCGTAGCCCACCGTAGAATCAATCTTGTCGATTAGTCTCGAGATAGCTTCCTTGTTTCTTATCTCGAAACCCGAATCGAACCCGTGACAAGTATCATACGTTATTCCGATTCTCTCTGGCTGTACGGCTCCGTCAATAATTGACTTGAGTTCCTCAAAGCTGCTGCCTATGTGATTTCCTTTCGCAGCAACGTTCTCGAGCAGCAGCATGACATCATTTTCCTGGTTCTCGCCTAGTACAATCTCTATACCTTTCAAAATCCTCGCAATTCCCTCCTCGAGACCATCTCCAAGGTGGCTCCCGGGATGGAAGTTCAAATACTTCAGACCGAGGGAAGCGGTTATTTTCATTTCAAGGGAAAGCAAAGTAACGGATTTCCCCCAAACTTCCTCGTTAGGAGAGGCGATGTTGATCAGATAACCCGAATGTACCATAGAATCAAAGGGATCCAGCGATTCCCTTTTCATTTCATCTTTAAAGCTATTCGACATCTCCTCTTTTGGAAGCGATGCTCTCCACATTCTGGGACTGTGAGGAAATATCTGGAAGGCGTTGCCGCCTATCGAAACAGTTTCTTTTGGGACTCTGTCAAAGCCCTTCGATGTGGACATGTGTGCTCCAAGCTTTATCATTCGGTTCACCTCATCGCTCTTCTTCGCCAATCCTTAGAATAGCGAGGAAAGCGTTTTGCGGAATCGATACCTGCCCAATCTCTCTCATCCGCTTTTTCCCCTCTTTCTGCTTCTCAAGGAGCTTCATCTTCCTTGTCAGGTCCCCTCCATAACACTTCGCCAACACGTCTTTTCGTAAGGCCTTTATGTCACTCCTCGCGATTATCCTACCTCTTGATTTCGCCTGTATGGGAATCTGAAACTGGTGCTGAGGTATTAATTCGCTCAGCTTGTCGACAACCTTCTTTGCAATTGGATACTCCTTATCGACATGGACGATGAACGATAGTGAGTCAACGGTTTCTCTGTTGACCAGGATTGTCACTTTCACCAGATCAGATTCTCTATAGCCGAGGATCTCGTAATCCATCGATGCATATCCCCTAGAAATTGCCTTCATCCTGTCAAAGAAATCAAACATGATTTCAGAGAGCGGGGCTTCGAATCTCAGAACGACACGGTTCTTTCCGGCGTTCTCCACCGCATTGAACTCCCCTCTTTTCTCTGAAGTTATGAAACCGATGAGGTTCCCCATATACTCGGAGGGGGTGATAATAGAAAGATCTACGAACGGTTCTTCAACCTTCAGAAACTCCCCCGGCTCGGGGAAACTTGCGGGATTCGTTATCTCCTCAACATCCCCGTTCTGCATCGTAACTCTATAGACAACGTTTGGAGCGGTCAGAATGCAGGCGATGTCGAACTCTCTTTCAAGCCTCTCCCTCACTACATCCATGTGAAGCAGTCCAAGAAAGCCAACCCTAAATCCAAAACCAAGTGCCGGAGAGTTTTCTGGCTCGAAGACGAGTGCTGCATCGTTTAATTTGAACTTGTCCAGCGCCTTTCTCAGTTCATCGTAGTACTCCGGCATCCCGGGGAACATTCCGGCGTAGACCATCGGCTTCGCCTCTTTGTACCCCGGCATCGCTTCCGCGGTGGGGTTGCTGGCCGAGGTTATCGTATCGCCGATTTTCGCACTCGAAACGTCCTTTATGACGGCAATGATGTAGCCTACTTCGCCGGCATCTAGAGAGTCTGTCTTTTCCATTTGAGGCAGAAAGTATCCGACTTCTACAACTTCGAAGGTCTCTCCCGAAGACATCATCATTATCTTGTCTCCGGCCTTGACGCTTCCATCGAAAACTCTGACATGAACTACTACTCCTCTATACTTATCGTAAATGGCATCAAAGATTAGAGCTTTCAATGGGGCTTCAAGCTTGCCGGAAGGAGGCTTGACTCTCCTGACTACCGCTTCCAGTATCTCCCTCACTCCCTGACCTGTCTTCGCGCTTGCCTGAAGGCAATCGTCCGAAGAATAGCCGATGAGGTCGATTATCTCTGCCAGCGTCTCTTCTATATTTGCGTTAGGGATATCGATTTTGTTCAAAACAGGTATGAGTTCCAGATCATTCTCGATAGCCAGGTACGTATTCCCCACGGTCTGGGCCTCAACTCCCTGAGAAGCATCTACCAGAAGAATTGCTCCCTCGCAAGCCGCAAGGCTTCTCGAGACTTCGTAGTTGAAGTCGACATGACCCGGCGTGTCGATGATATTTATCTCATAAGTAATTCCGTCATCAGCCTTATAGTTGAGTTTAACCGGCTTCGACTTAATTGTTATGCCTCTCTCCCTTTCTATGTCCATCGAATCCATGAATTGATCCTGCTTATGTCTTCTGTCCACTATATCGGTTATGTCGAGAAGTCTATCGACAAGTGTCGTTTTGCCGTGGTCGATATGAGCAATAATCGATATGTTTCTTATACGATCTCTGTTATACATTAGAACTCCCTCCTGCCGGTCAAGGATGATTCTATCACGGCGTAGGTTAAGCAAGTTGAATTGGACAGAAAAGAATGAAAACATATCCAGCAAAAAAGCTGGACGAGCCATCTCGTCTATAAATAATCTGGTTTAGTCTATCACCAAGGCCTTAACGAGTTAACACTTAAAATTGACCGGTCAGCTCTTTAAGAAACGTCGGAAGAGCAAACGAAGCCCTGTGAATCTCCGCATTGTAGTATCTCAAAGGTGCTCCGAAATCAAGCACTCTCTCTTCATCGAAATCTTCTCTCGGATCCGCTTCCTTAGATCCAATAGTATATGTCCACATTCCTGAAGGATAAGTGGTCATGAAACTCGTGTACATCTTCGAAATCGGGAAGACTGAAGAGATTCTGTTGTAGGCTATCGCCACCCATCCCTTGTCGTAGAAAGGATCCTCTGTCTCTGCACAGAAGACTCCATCCTTTCTAAGGGCTTTGTAACAATTAGCGTAGAATTCCTTTGTGAAAAGATGGCCACCCTCGCCTGCCGTGGGATCGGTTGAATCAACTATTATTACGTCGAAGTAGTCCTCGTTCCTTCTCACGAAGTCGGCTCCGTTTTCGTTTATTATTGATGCCTTGGGATTGTCAAGTTCGACCGACATCTCCTTGAGATAGAGTTTTGCCGCGTCTATTACATAGGGATCGACCTCGCAGAGAATTGCCTCCTCAACGGAAGGATGCTTCAGAACCTCCCTCAGACTTCCCCCATCGCCGCCTCCAATGATCAAAACTCTTCTCGGATCGGGATGCGTGAAGAGAGGTACGTGAACCAGCATCTCGTGGTACATGAATTCATCGGCTTCAGTGAACATTGTTATCCCGTCCAAAACCAGGACCATGCCAAACTCAGGGTGTTCGAAGACATCTATTCTCTGAAAGGGACTCTGGTAAGAATATACAAGTCGCTTCATTTTCATAAAAAGACCTGCATTCCCTCCCGTATAGTATTCCATGAACATTAGATGATTCAAAGTCCTCAACTCTCTATCTTCCATTCCTTCACCTCCGCGTTATCATCACAATTATCTCACCGGTCTGGAACACTACAATGATTAATTCACACTATTCAAAGCTTATAAAGACTTCAAAGCTTTTGTCACAATTACTTTTCTACTTAGGCCAAATGGATTCTATCACTTTGATTAAGGCATAGTCAAACTTGCGGAATGCCTTATCTAAGGGCTCAATGAACGAAATTCCCTGATTTCTGTACTCTTCGTCATTGGGCCGCATCCTGATGGTAGAATTAAGAGTAAAGACTTTCCCCGACAGGAGGCCTTCGAATGTTCTTAAGGCAAGACATGGGTATTGATTTGGGAACTGCCAACACCCTGGTTTATGTGAAGGGACAGGGTGTGGTAACAAATGAACCTTCGGTTGTTGCTATTGACGTGAATTCAGGCAAGATCCTTCAGGTAGGCCTGGAGGCAAAGAGAATGGTGGGAAAGACACCTGCAAGCATTGTGGCGACCCGCCCGTTGAAAGACGGAGTCATTGCCGATTATGATATCGCTCTCGCAATGTTGAAGTATTTCATGGGCAGAGCAACGGGCAGACGGCGCTTCGTCAAACCCAGAATAGTTGTCGGAGTTCCTTCGGGTGCGACCGAAGTCGAAAGAAAGGCGATCGTCGATGCCGGTATTGAAGCGGGAGCCAAGAAGGTCTTCCTCATTGAAGAGCCGATGGCAAGTTCAATAGGCGCCGGGCTGAATGTTGAAGAGCCGACAGGAAATATGATTGTCGATATTGGCGGCGGCACAACCGAAATCGCCGTAATATCTCTTGGGAGTATCGTTTTGAGCCAGTCTATAAGGGTCGCCGGTGATGAGATGGATGACTATATTGTCCAGTATATCAAGGAGAAATACCGGCTCTTGATTGGTGAAAAGACTGCCGAGAGAATAAAGATGGAGGTTGGTAATGTTGTTGAGGCAGAAGAGGCCGATAGCTCTTATTCAGAAATCGTAGGTCTCGATCTCAATTCCGGATTGCCGAGAAAGATCTCCGTTTCAGGCGCAGAAGTACGCGAAGCCATTGTAGAACCGGTGGCGAGAATCGTCGAGGCGGTTAAACTCACTGTTGAAAACACGCCTCCAGAACTCATCTCGGATATTGTTCAGAGCGGTATAGTCATTGCGGGCGGAGGGTCGCTCCTCAGTGGCATGAAGGAACTAATACAGGGTGAGACTGGAATCACGGTTGTTGTTGCCGAAGACCCCCTAACCTGTGTAGCCAGAGGCGCCGGTCAGGTTCTTGAGAGAGTCCCCATTCTTGAACGACTCGAAAAAGGCAACCTTAGATAGGAGGAGCTTCGCAGGTGAAGTTCGCCGAGGCGGCAGTAGTGATTCTTATGATCTTTCTCATCCTTCTGACACTTTCAGAAGTATCTGGAGTGAACAGAAAGATGAGTGATTTGCTTGAAACCCTTGCCCTGCCGCTGATAAATATCAGAGTAGACATAGAGAACTTCTTCAGATCGGTATTTCAACTCAGGAGTATCGATCGAGTCATCAGAGACCTGAACAGGTATGCTGAATCTTTCAGCAACAGGTTTCCTTATCCTCTGCCAATGAGAGTCGCATTCTTCAGCTTCGAGCGAAACAACACCGCCATCATGACTACTGATAGAAGCGCGGCTCAGGGAGTTCCTGTTGTTTCGGTCTTTTCTTCGACCATCTATGGTGTTGTGAAGAGCTCGCATGACGGATATGTTATGGTCTCACCATTAACGGCTCCTGGTGTGAGGATTTCCGCCGTAGTACAGAGGGATAACAGAACAGTTGAAGGAGCTGTCTACTCGAGTGGAGGTAAGCTGTACTTCTCTACTTTCGACCCCTATTATCTGGAGAGCGGTGATCAAGTAAGAATCGCTTCGACGGTTCAGGGTTATGGGTACTACAAGACCATGAAGATTGATCTAATCGGCGAAATCGCCGGACTCCACGGAAGCGACTATCTAGTAAATACTCCAGATGTTTTTGGTGATTACTTCGTCTATCTGGAGTGGCAGGAATGACCTGGTTATTACTGATAGTCCCTGCTCTGTACTTTGATCTCGGATTTGGAGATCTCATACCTCTATATCCTGCATATTTGACATTGCTCGTCTTCCTTCCAACCAGAAACATCGCTTTTGTTCTCTCTGTTGCGCTGGTCATTTCATGGATAGTGGGGATGGCTCTGTCTGGAATCAGCATGGTTATAGTGCTCTCATTGATCGTTACATTATCGGCGTTGGCGATTCACGGGAGATATCGGACGCTCAGTTTCGGAGCGCTCACATCGGCAGCTATTGGTCTTGCTGGAGTGTTTTTTTCGGGTACGAGCTTTGGTGTCCTGGTTCCTTTTCTGGCAACATTCTGCATCCTGAGGAGGTTGAGCATTGAAGACTAAGAGTGCCAAGAGGTTTGACCTCTTCTTCGTGCTTTTCCTTCTAGTGATGGGATTGTTTGTATATAAGCTCTACGATTACCAGATAGTCAACCAAGAGAAGTATGCGAAACAGGTAGAGAGTATAAGCCGTAGATCCATTTCCATCCTTCCTCCCAGAGGCATGATTATTGATCGCAACGGAATCCCTCTTGCTTGGGACGCACCTTATTACAGGATTACGAAGAAAGTCGTCTTTCTTCCTGAAGATCTGAAGAGTATGATGGTTGACGCTTCAGAAAACAGAGAGAAAATGGAAAAGCTGATTCGGCGTCTCGAGGTTTTTGGCAGCGTTGAGACAGTCCTACCAGCTTCGGTCGCAGAGAGACTGAATGACTTTCCCGAGTTGGAAGTCTCGGAAAGGATCATTAGGCATTACCAGGATAATCCTGGAATCTCTCACGTAGTGGGTTACATAAAGTCTGATGGGGAACCGGTTATGGGGATAGAGAAGCAATACAACGAACTCCTCAGAGGAACTCCCGGTGAACAGCTCATTCGTGTCGATGCTTTAGGAAGGCAGATTAGCCTCGAAGGCGAAATACCCCCTTTGCCGGGAGATGATCTGAAGATCACAATAGATTCTAAAATGAGTGAATATATCTATAACCTCATAAACGAAACCGGAAAGACCGGCGCAGCTGCTGTAATGAAGACCGACGGAGAGGTTCTCGCTCTTGTTTCAGTGCCAAGCTTTGAAAGCATGTTTTTCACAACGGGGATTTCAAACAGGGATTGGGACCGTCTTAATCTCGATCCTTCGAGACCTCTGGTAAATAGAGCTTTGAGCCCCTTCTCACCAGGCTCTGCGATCAAACCGTTCATTGCCATGGTGGCTCTGGCAGAAGGGAAAGACAGCACAAAGGAGATCGACTGCGGAGGGGTTTTTCAGTACAAAGACAGTCGAGGCGTGGTTCAGGGAGTGTACAGAGATTGGAACCTTTACGGCCACGGAAAGACCGATCTTGCCAAAGCTATAACAGTATCTTGCAACGTTTATTTCTATCAGCTCGGTCTAGAACTGGGAATCAACACGATCAACAGATACGCAGAACTGTGGGAGGTCTTTAAACCTACCGGAATCGATCTTCCCGAGGAGTCAGTCGGCTTGATGCCCTCCCCCACTTGGAAACGTGAGAGGCTTGAGGAAAGCTGGTTCCCTGGCGACACGATTCAGATATCAATAGGCCAGGGTTATCTCAGCATGACTCCGCTGCAGCTGGCAAAGTTAACAGGCGAAATCGCGACTAGAGGGATCGAGATCATTCCTTTTATCGGTTCAAAGAAAGAGAGTAGCAGAGAAGCAATCAATCTGAAAGACAGCGATTGGGATCTTCTCATCAATGCATTGGGAGATGTCATAAGCAAGGGTGGAAGTGCCGCCGATGCGGGAACCGCATACTCTGCATTCAGAGGTTTTGAAGAGACGGCCGCCGGAAAGACCGGTACTGCGGAACAAGGAGGTTCGAAACCGGCTCACTCCTGGTTTACAGGTTTCATGCCTCTTCATGAACCGGAGATAGTTGTTACGGTGTTCGTTCACGAAGGCGGCTACGGATCGGGCCTGGCTTCACAAATCTCAAGAAAGATTATGGATTATTATGTGACAGAATACGCCCGGTAGAATCATTCCACCGGGCTCACAAAACTCAACTCATCTCCCATCTCGAAGAGAATCCTTCTCTCTTCGAAGAAGTAGCCGACCCTATCGATATTCTCTTTTCTGACCGCAAGCGTTGAAATAACCCTATCAGAGTAGTCTACATTTCGAACGGAGAAGTCTCTTCCTTCCACGAACAATCTGCTGAAGTCGTTCCACTGACTGTAGCTCATCTCGGCAGCTAGCTCAACTCCCGGGCAAAACAGAGCTGGCTTTCCTGACCTCAAGGCCTTCAGGGCCGTTTCACCATAGGCGTCTATCAGTCCTCGTATTCCCAGCTTAACTCCTCCGAAGTACCTTATGACTGCCACTGCAACATCGGTCAACTCGAGTCGACAGATCGATCCAAGTATTGGCTGCCCTGCAGAACCATGAGGCTCTCCACCGTCGGAGTAATTAGCCACTTCCCTTCCTGGAAGCGAAATACGATACGCCCAGCAAAAGTGGTCGGCACCTGCGTGATCCTGCGAGACAGCCTTTATTAGTGACTTTGCTTCATCCTCGTTCTCACACCTCTTACTGAAGCCGATGAACTTTGACTTCTTGATGTTTATCTCACTGCTTCCGGTTTCGAGCAGTGATTTCGTACAATCCATTACTCTCCTCTTGAAAACTTATCTATGAAATCCATAGCAGGTCCGAGAATGTAATTGGCATCGGCAAGTGTCTTTTCGTAGACTTCCAGCCTCTTCATGAACTCGTAGAATTCCGGATCTCTGTTGAATGCATCTGCATAAATGGTGAGAGCTTGAGCGTCTCCCATCCCAATTATGATATCTGCTTCCTTCTGTGCAGTTGCCATCATTATCTGCGCTTCTTTGTCGGCCTCCGCCCTAAGCTTCTGAGCCTCTCTATTCCCTTCGGCTCTAATCAATGAAGCTTCCTGCATTCTCTCGGACTTCATTCTTTCGAAGACAGCATTTCTGTTTTCGTCGGGCAAGTCGGCCCTCTTAACACGTACAGATATTATCTCGATCCCAAAGTCCTTCATGTCGTTTGCGGCAAGTTTGGTTATCTCGTCGAGGACATCGGTTCTTTGGCCGGAGATGATGTCATCGTAATCAAGTTTCCCAAAAGTATTTCTTACGTGAGAGTACACAATGTCGTCTATCCGTGTGAGTGCGATCTGTTCTGACTTCATTGTCTCTACGAAACTCCTGGGATCTACTATCCTCCATAGCGCGAAGGTGTCTGTAAGAATCGTCTTTTTATCCCTAGAGTAGATCCTCTCAGCATCAACATCGTAGATCTGAATTCGCTTGTCGAACTTCCTTACAGAGTCGATGAACGGAGTCTTGGTGTAAAGACCGGCCTCGGTAACTGACTCGCGTATTTCGCCAAATCGAAGGACCACGGCCTGTTCAGTCTCGTCAAGTATGAAGAAGAAGCTAGGCAGCATAACTGCCGCAACTATTACCACAATAGCAATCGGAATGATGAATTTATACTTCATTATCTCTCGCTCCCTTCAAGATCAAGGAGTTTAAGGACGCTGCTCTGGTCAAGAACAACGGTCTTACTGGCCTCTCCAAGTACTTTACCAAGCGTTTCCAGATACATCCTGGTTCGAGTAACCTCCGCAGCCTTTTCGTACTCCTGGAGAATCGCAAGGAATCTATCCGCCTCTCCTTCTGCATTGAGAATCCTCTCCTGTGCGTAGCCTTCCGCGACTCTAGTCAATTGAGCCGCCTCTCCTTCTGCCTTGGGAATGAGGTCGTTCTTGTATTTCTCGGCCTCATATATGAGTTTCTCTTTGTCCTGCTTGGCACTGTTCACATCGTCGAATGCGGCGATAACCTGTTTTGGAGGCGCCACCTCTTGCAGGAACACGTTTTTCACCAATATGCCTGTACCGAGCCTCTCAAGTTCGGCCTGGACTCTCTCTGCGGTCCGAATTGAGATTGTGTCTCTCTCGGTTGTGAGAATTGAGTCTATAGTGCTGGAAGCTACTTCCTCCCTAAGCACCGACTCTGTTGTGAACTTCACGATGTCGCCATCATCCACGATATTGAAGGCGAGTTTTGCCGGATCCCCAACATAATACTGGATAACCATTTCCACGGAGACGATGTTTCCATCTCCGGTGAGCATGAGAGACTCATTTGCCAGGGTCTGGTAAGTACCTGTTCTAACGGTTCTAAAACCGATTTCCTGCTTTCTCAAATTCGAAGTATCTACAACGACTACGCTCTCAAACGGAAATGGCAGATGGTATCCAAGTCCTGGACCGACGGTATTTGTATACTTTCCGAATCTCTTGATCAGTCCGACCTGATCGGGCCCAACCAGGAAAAACCCGCTCAAGAAATACACGGCAACGATTGCGACAATAACCAGCAGCACAAAAAGCCCGGACCATAAAAAGCTCTTCTTAGGGCCTCCACCGCCTGTGAAATTATCTTCAGGTTCCTCAATTCTTACGTCAACCATTATCCAACCTCCTTCCAGATTTCTATCTCTGTTCCAAGATCGACGCCTGCAGCCTCTCTTACTTTTCGCTTGATCACTTCAATTAAACTCAAAACGTCTTCCTGGCTGGCGTCTCCTTTATTGACTATAAACCCTGCGTGCTTTTCGGATACTTCAGCGTCCCCGACCCTAAAACCCTTCAAACCTAACTTTTCGATGAAGGAACCTACATAGAAGTCAGGCCTCGGTCTCATAAAAACGCTCCCTGCACTGGGATACTGAAGCGGCTGCTTCTCAAGCCTTTTCGCCAGGATCTCAGACATCCTTCTACTGATCTCAAGCTTCTCTCCTCTTCTAAGAGCGAACTCGGCTCCGAGGATGATTTTGTTGCTGGATCTGAAAATACTGCTTCTGTAAGAAAAACCAGCGGCCTTCCCGTCGATTTCTCTTGCCCTGTTGCTTTCATCCAGATAAGTCACTCTGGCAACGCGATTCCCGAGTTCGCCACCGAAGGCACCCGCGTTCATGAGAATCGCCCCCCCGACAGAACCGGGCAGTCCGGTGAGAAATTCAAGGCCAGTCAACCCCTCAGATAAACAGTGCCAGATTAGAGTATTGACACTGGTCCCGGCCTGAACGAAGACCCTCTCTCCTTCGGACTTCATCAAGTTCAGATTCTTGGTCGAGACTACAACTCCTTCAAAGCGGGCGGGACAGATGATATTTGAACCTCCTCCGATGATTCTGAATTCAATCGCCTCAGATTTCAGAAAGCTCACGATTTCCGCAAGCGACTCAACGGAATACGGCTGAACAAAGACTCTTGCAGGACCTCCTACCCTGATCGTCGTATGCCACTTCAGAGGCTCATTAAGCCTTACATCCGCCCCCAAAGAATAGAGGATATCAAAACAGTCTGTCAGTTCTCTTTTTGCCATTGATAAAGCCTTTCAGTGATCTCCCTACCATTGTGAAGGCTTTGGAGATAGTTCTTCAATTCATACCTCCTTGAGAGAATTGAGTGAACTGCTTCAAGAATGAAGGCCTTCGTAGACTTGTCGGTCGTCTCTCTCCCATACAACTCAGCAAGCGCCTTGACAGCCATTGAGGAATTAGTGCTGCTTAGAGCCATTATGACTTGGTCTCGGAGTTCCGAGTCATTGTTCTCACTAAGCATCAAAGAGAGAAGACCCACTACCTTCTCTCCTTCACCCAGGCGCGCAAGAGCCTCGTAGATAACGACTTGAGACCTCTCGTCACTGAAATCTTTCAGCATCTCATAAAGGTTTGTAACGGTTCTCCTGTCACCTATTTCACCTGCGAGGTCCGCAAGGTACAGCCTGGAGACGGGGTCGATATTCGTTATTCGCATCTTCTCTATGAGAAGCGGAACAACTGCCTCTCCCATCTGCAAGAGCGCATCAAAGCAAATGTGCGCAGTTTCGCTGTCTTCATTGACCAGAAGGTCAAGAAGAGCAGGAATCGCCTCCGTTCCCTTTTCTTCAACTATCCTGTTTATTAGCTCTTCTCTATTCACTAGACGCACCTCATTTCTCAATCTGGAATCTGGCCGCTCATTTCCTCGATCTCTCTTTCTTTAGAGCAGCCATGAAGCTCTTCTATACTCGAAATGGTGTTGGAACCGAACTGCTCTTTTCTGACGACAAAGTGCTTGTCTGCATTCTGAGCAATTTGGGGAAGATGGGTTATAACTATAGTCTGTATCTCCTGCGAGATCTCTCGCAGTTTGTCCGCCACTACCGCTCCCAGCCTCTGCCCAACACCAGAGTCAACCTCGTCAAACACAATCGTTCTAAGATCCAGCTGCTCTCTCAAAGCAGACTCAAGCGCCAGTAAGAACCTTGAGAGTTCCCCTCCGGAGGCCACCTTACCTATCTCCATAAATTTCATTCCGGGATTTGTCTTCACAATCATCGTCACTCTGGAAGTACCGTAGTTTCTCGGTATCTCTTCCTGGCGCAAATGAAACTTCAGTTCTGCACCTTTCATCCTAAGGCTTTCAAGATGAACTCTTATTTGCTCTTCTATCTCCCTGGCCCTGGCCAATCTCTTTTGGTCGAGAATCTCTCCGGTCTTCTTCAATTTGTCAAGCAGATCCTCTTCACGCCTCTTCAGCCTCTCTTTTCTCTCCTCAAGCTCTTGCAGAGACCTCAACTCTTCTTTGAACGTCTCGAGCTTAGAGAGTATTGCATCTGCAGAATCACCGTATTTTCTCTTCAGCCCCTGGATTAAGGTCATTCTGTTCTCAATCGATGTAAACTCTTCATCGTCGATGTCAAGGGAACCTCTCTCCTCTTCGACCTTCGAGTACAGGGAGTCGAGCTCTTCTAGTGCAACTTGGAGATTTTCTCGCCACTCACCATATCCAAAGCTTTCAATTCTCTCGACTATAGTAACTGCATCGTTAAGCGAGTTATAAACAGACAAATCGCCGTCCTTAAGAAGCTCTCGCAGCTCATGAAACGTATCTAAGAGGGCTTGAGCGTTTCTATATCTTGTATACTTCATCTCTACGATTTCATCCTCGCCCGGCTGCAGTCCCGCCTCTTCTATCTCGCTAATCTGGAAACTCAAGAAGTCCTTCTCTCTCTCTATGTGAGCAGGGTCTACACTGAACGATTCGAACTCGCGCTTGACCTTCAAAAACTCTCCATATAGCTCTCTGTAATTTGTAAGGCTCTCTTCGCCTTTCAGCGCATGATCCAAAATTTCGTGGTGCTTAGACTCGTCTAGAAGACTAACACTGCTGTGCTGAGAGTGAACCTCTACCCTGTCGCTGAAGGCAGTCTGAACAATCTGCCTTGGCACCATCCTCCCGTTTATCCTGTAAATCGTCCGTTGCCCAGTGAAACTTACCGTTACAAGGAGGTGATCTTCTTGAATCTCGATTCCCGTTTCTCTCAGTTTCGAGCTCAAAGAATCGTCGACCACAAAGTTTCCTTCAATACTTCCGGCATTAAAGTTATCCCATTGGGGAGGGAATCCTAACACTGTCAAGAGCGCCTTAAGAAAGATAGTCTTCCCTGCTCCGGATTCACCGGTTATTGCGTTCATTCCTTCAGAGAATTCAACGTAGAACTCCCTGAATGTAAGAAAATCCCTTCCTGCCAGCGATAGCAGCATATTTTCCTCCAACTTAGTGTATAGTCCAAGTGGAACTCATACATCAATCTATTATACTATCGATCAACAGTACCTTCAGTGACTCTGCTTTCGGTCCGGCAAGACACCGGCATATCGGCGCCTTGACAGTCCCTGCCACACTCCGTATAATGTTCACTGTGACGAATTCACTGGAGGTTGTTTATAATGAAAAGAACATATCAACCATCAAGAGTTAAGAGGAACAGAACACATGGTTTTCTTGTTAGATCCCGAACGGTTGGCGGCCGAAAAGTGCTGGCAAGTAGACGAAGAAAGGGAAGAAAGAGACTGTCTGTGTGAATCTGAAGGATCAGTCCCTTAGTAAAACAGAAAGACTAAGAAGAAAGGCAGACTTCGACAGAGTCTTCAAAAAGGGAAAGTCAATTGTTGACCCTTTTTTTGTTGTATTGTATGTTAAGAATAGTCTGCCTTTTTCTCGTATTGGAGTATCGATAAAACGGAAATTTGGCAAGGCGCACGTGAGAAACCGACTCAGAAGATTGGTGAAAGAGGTTTACAGGACTAATAAATCAGTCTTCCCCGCGGGGTATGATATACTTTTCATTGCTAGAAAGGATTTATCTGACCTGTTTAAAGAGAGAGAAGTTGGGTACTTTGGCATTATGCTCGTTATCAAACGAATCGCTGAGAAAATTGGAGAAACGTCCGATGAAAAAGATACTACTGTTTCTAATAGATTTCTACAGAAGAAAGATCTCACCTAGAACCCGCCCAAGATGCAGGTTTTGTCCCACGTGTTCAACATACACATATGAAGCTATAGAGAGATTTGGAGCTTTCAAGGGGCTCGTTCTCGGAACATGGAGAATACTCCGATGCAATCCCTTCAATCCAGGGGGCTTCGATGAAGTACCAGATCACTTCACGCTACTGAGGAGGCACGGAAAATGAGAAGAGCGATACTTCTTACTTTGATCTTCATGACACTTTGCACGCTCTCTGTATCGAGCAAAGAACTAGTTACTCAGGAAGGAACCAGTACACTCATAGTCTCAGGCAAAACGCTCAAGGTTACCCTCGACACAGTGAGAGGGTTGATTCTTGGAGTTACGAGTTATGCCGATAACAAAACAGTCGAGTTCTATGTCTACAACGAAAGTCTTGGCAAAGACGGCTTTAACGTATTCGATGCTGAAGGAAACGAGCTTCTTCCAACTTCATTTTCATACAGGGAGGATATCGACGGAAACATAGTTGTGACATTTAATTACGAGCAGGGCAGTAAGTCTTTCATTATTCTCAACAGTCCTTACTATGATTTCAAAGTTCAGTTCGATTTCAACCAGAGAGTAGAGGTCGCTTTGCCGTTCATATCTTACCAAAATCAAACGTTGGGACCCGATTCCTCTTACTATATGACATATGACAAGTTCAGCGGCCAGAAGACGCTGTTTGCAGTAGCGTCGAACCAGGGGACATTTAAGTTCCAGAGATACGAGCTTGAAAGTGGAAGAGGGGTTCTGGAATCTTTTGCAGGCCCAATGAGATTAATACATATTAAGCAGGCCCTTCCAGAACACTACGACGCAATAGTCAAAGATCTCCAAGACTTTGGCGGGGTGACCATTTTCTCATGGATCTACCATGGGATAGTCTACTTCCTCTTCTGGCTTTACCAGTGGTCTGGGAACTTCGGATGGGCGCTGATTATCTTCACTATAGTAACGCGATTCATCCTCTATCCCCTTTATCATATTCAGACGAAGTCAATGCTGATGATGAGGATGCTGCAACCGGATGTTGATAGAATAAAAAAGAAGTACAAGGACCCGAGAAAGCAGCAGGAAGCAATGATGGCACTCTACAAGGAAAAGGGATACAATCCCGCTTCCGGCTGTCTCCCGATACTTCTTCAGTTACCCGTGCTGATTCTTCTCTACAACGCGATTCGGTACTTCAGTGAAGCGATGGCATATTCTCCGGGTTTCTTGATCTGGAAGGATCTATCCGTTGGCAACTTTGTCATGAACATTCCCTTCATAATCATCACGGTCGTTGTGGGAATATATAGTTCGTTGCTGACCGCTCAAGATGCGCGATCTGCAAGATCCGGAGTAATTATGCAGATCATTTTCCCGATTCTATTTGCAACGTTCCCATCAGGGTTGTTGCTGTACTGGACAACCCAGAGTGTGCTACAGCTAATGATTAGCTGGGTTGTTTACAGACGTCACGGAATAAAGGGGCTGACTTTGAGGCAGATGCTCAGTCTGCCAGAAAAACCTGCGAAGTAGACAGAGATGAGCTCAGGAGGTGTTAGTTCGAGATGAAACCAATTGAATACAGAGCCGAGACCGTTGAAGAGGCGATAAGGCTGTCTCAGGCTGATCTCGGTGCCTACGAAGACGAAATGGAAGTTACTATCAAGGAGAAAGGCTCAAAGGGTTTTCTAGGAATTTTCGGATCAAAGGAATCGGTAATAGAAGTCTCTCTTCTTGACAAACACTGGGAAAGGAAACTTCACGACTTCCTTAAGGGAATACTCAAAAGCTTTGACGAAGAGACTTTTTCCGAAGTGAAGCTCGTCGGAAGAACTTACAGAGTTCGAATAGAAGGCGAAGAAGTGGCAAGGCTCATTGGAAAACACGGAAAGACAGTGGCCGCATTGCAGCATATTATGAATATCTATGCAAACAGGATGGCTCCTACCAAAGTTAATGTAACTGTCGACATAGGGGACTACAGACTTGAAAGGAAGAGACTGGTTGAAGAAATCGCTCACAGGACAGCAAAGTCGGCTCTTTCCAAGAGAAGCAAGATCATAATGGAGCCAATGTTAGCCTTTGAGCGCAGACTCGTTCACGAAGTTATCTCGCAGTATGAAGAGCTCAAGAGTTATTCCGTAGGATTCGAGCCATACAGGAAAGTTGTTGTCGAATACAGCGAGAGAAAACACTCTTACGATAGAAAATCTGATCCAAAGAGGAGGCGCTACGAAAGTGTCAGACCGAATTCTGATAGGCAAAGCGCATGAAGTTGAACCACAGCTGTTCGACAATGAAAGTGCAAGGAAGGTCTCCAAGAGAGTATTGATAGGAAAGGCTAAAGGCGCCGAAAACTTCGTCATGAGGTTGTTCACCGTTGGAGAAGGAGGTCATAGTCCTCATCACAGTCATTTGTGGGAACATGAAGTCTTCATTGTCTCGGGTGAAGCGACAGTTGTTACGAATCAGGGCGAGGTCCAGGCATCTGCCGGGAGCTACGTCTTCGTTCCTTCAGGAGTGAAGCATCAGTTCAAGAACACAGGAAAGGGAAATCTCGAATTCATCTGTGTGATTCCATCTTCGGCAGATGAGGAATAGAATAGATACAGTTGATAAATAGAATTTGATGCGAAGGAGGGACCGACATGCCGTTTTACAGATATAAGTGTGAAGACTGTGGAGAAGAAACCGAAGCCTTCCAGAAAATGTCCGATGAACCCCTTACGGTTTGCCCAGCATGCGGGGGCAATCTGAAGAAACTGGTGAACAGCGTGGGAGTTGTTTTTAAGGGTGGAGGCTACTACAGCACAGATTCAAAGAAGTCTCCGACTGTTGATAGCAGCAAGAAGCCTTCAACTTCTACTAGCAAATCAGAATAATTAAAAGACATCTAAGCTTAGGTAAGGCACTGCGTTTGTTGAAAGAGGGGAGAACAATCCCCTCTTAGCTTTTTCATATGCAACCATCGCGATCATTGCCGCGTTATCCGTGCATAGATTAACAGGTGGGAAGAAAGCTCTTATCTTCGACTCTTCCGACAGATCATTCGCTCTCTCTCTCAAGCGAGAATTCGATGCAACCCCACCGGCAAAGGCGACTTCTTTCAGACCCTTACTCTCGGCTGCGTGGAATGTCTTCGTAACCAACGAATCGACTATAGCTTCCTGAGCAGATGCCGCGACATCATAAGCCGAGGCCGACGGGTTCTTCTTCAAGAAGTACAGGACTGAAGTTTTGATGCCACTGAATGAAAAGTCGAAATTACCCTTCTCTTGAAGCGGCCTTGGAAAGTGATATTTGACTTCTCCTTTCTGTGCTGCCTCCTGTATTGCAGGACCGCCCGGATAACCCAGCCCAAGCAGCCGCGCAATCTTATCAAGGGCCTCACCTGCGGCATCGTCTCTTGTCCTTCCTACAAGCTCAATTCTATTCCAGTCTTCAAGCACAAGAATTTCGGTGTGACCTCCCGATACCAAAAGCACCATGAAGGGCGGTCTCAGTTGAGGGTACTCCAGGAAATTCGCATAGACATGACCAAACAAGTGATTCACACCGATGAACTTTTTGTTCATTGCAAGGGCCATCCCTTTTGCAAAAGACAACCCGACCAGCAGAGATCCCACAAGCCCGGGACCCATGGTCGAGGCGAAGACATCTATTTCTTCCAAACTCAAATTCGCCTCATCGAGTGAAGCGGAGACAATCTTGTCAACTATTTCTAGATGCTTTCTTGCTGCGATTTCCGGCACAACCCCGCCGAATTTCCTGTGAACATCTATCTGAGAAGAGACTACAGAAGAGAGAAGATGGCCATCTTCAATGATGGCCACCGCTGTTTCATCACACGAACTTTCAAGAGCAAGAACCTTCATCAGGCAGATTCTCTAGAGATTATCTCCGGAGAAGAGTTATGGACTATGACGTCTTCATTAATGACAACCTTCTCCACGTTGTTCATTGTTGGAATATCATACATTATATCAAGCATTACCTGCTCCATCACGCTCTTAAGAGCTCTGGCGCCAGTCCCTCTCTTCATAGCTCTTTCAGCGATCGCAGACAATGCACCTTCGGAGAATTCCAGCTCGACACCATCAAGCCCCAGCAGTTTCTGGTATTGCTTAATGATAGCGTTTCTCGGCTCGCTCATTATCCTCTTCAGATCCTCAACATCGAGATCATTCAAAGCGGCCAATACGGGGAACCTACCCACAAACTCAGGAATCAAGCCGTATTGAATCAAGTCATCGGGAACGACCTGCTGGAGAACCTCACCAAGCCTAAGTTGATTCTTCCCCTTGACTTTTGCCCCGAACCCCATGGAGGAGTCTAGAACCCTTTGCTTAATTATGCTGTCTAGACCGTCGAAAGCACCACCTACAATAAACAGAATGTTGCTCGTATCTACTTTTATGAATTCCTGGTAAGGATGCTTTCTTCCGCCTTGCGGCGGAACATTCGCAACGGTCCCTTCGACGATTTTCAATAGAGCCTGCTGTACTCCCTCACCAGAAACATCTCTAGTTATCGATGGATTGGGAGATTTTCTTGCTATCTTGTCGATCTCGTCTATGTATATTATCCCGAGTTGTGCCTTCTCCACATCATAGTTCGAAGACTGGAGCAGCCTTAGGACTATGTTTTCAACATCTTCTCCAACGTATCCAGCTTCGGTAAGAGGTGTCGCATCTGCAATCGCAAACGGCACATTGAGAATACGTGCAAGGATCCTTGCTATGAGGGTTTTTCCCGAGCCAGTCGGGCCAACTAGCATAATGTTCGACTTCTCAATCTCGACATCATCTACATCATTGAAGACTCTCTTGTAATGGTTGTAAACGGAGACTGAGATTGTCTTCTTCGCGTTCTCCTGGCCTATCACATAGCGATCCAACTCCTTCTTGACATCTGCAGGAGTTGGGAGCTTCTTACCGGGCGCCTTTCTTGCTTTCTGATCCTGCTGAATTATGTCATGAAATAGTTCGACACATTCATTGCATATGTACCCTTCCGTTCCCGATATTAACTTTTTTACCTGCGGTTCTGATCTTCCACAGAACGAACAATATCTCTCAAACGGCAAAACTTTCCCTCCCATTAATCGGTGCTTTTATTATACACTGTAATAGGATAGCACGCACATAGCACGCACATGGAGGTAATTGATGAAGGCTCTCATTATAGACGGATACACCGATGAACCGGCGGCCTTCGGAGTACCGCCGTACATATCGCCAAGAATCAGGGCTTTGGCCGGCGCCTTTCTGCTTAAGAGATTTGAGACAGACTACCTTACTATAGATCAGGTAAGAAGTGGCAACCATTGGAACCGACCAAACGACTACGATTTTCTTCTAGTATATGGGGGGGTCACAACCTCAGGCAGGTACTTAGGAGGAACCCCGATATCCAGCTCCGAAATATCGAGACTTCTTGAAGCGAATAAGGACCCGGTGAAAATCGTCAGCGGTCCCTTAGTGTCTGTTGGCTATACTCTGAGAGGAGGTACAACCGCCTTTGCTCCTCGCTTTCTAGGAGCAGATCATCTCTTCAGGGACGAATTCGAGCTCGCTGAGCTGCTTGGCATAGATTACGACGGTTCGCGTTATTCGCTGCTGAACAAGCTGTACGAGGCCGGAGCGAATATTATCGTACTTCATCCCTCTTATCCAGATGTAATAGCTGAAATCGACATATCTTCAGGCTGTGAGAGAAGTGACGGCTATTGCTCTTTCTGCACTGAATCTATTCTCTACGGAGGTTTTGAGTGGAGAAACCTAAAGGGGATTATCTCGGAATTTGAAGCGCTGAGGAGGCTCGGCGTAAAGGCAATTAGGTTCGGAAGGAGTGCAAACGTGATCGCGTACGGTTACTACAAGAATAGCGACAAACTCGATACACGTTTAATTGAAGAACTTTTCAAATCAGCCAGACACATACTGGAACCCGAAGTGCTTCACATTGACAACGGAAATCCGATTTTCATTGCCAACCATCCCGTCGAATCGAGATCCGTGCTTGAATCGATAGTCAGGTATAATTCCGCAGGAGACACGATTTCTTTCGGCGTGGAGAGCTTCGACAACGAAGTTCGGGAGAGGAATAACCTCGGAGGAAGCGTTGAAGACATAATGTTCGCTATTGATCTGGTCAATGAAGTAGGTGGTACAAGAGTTGATGGTGTCCCGAAACTGCTTCCGGGTATCAACTTGCTTTATGGTCTTCCAGGACATAGCAGAAACAGTTACGAAGCGGACTACGAAAACCTGGTCTGCATAAGAGACAAGGGGCTACTTGTACGAAGAATAAACATAAGGCAGGTAATGGTCTTTCAGGGGGCAGCGATTGCCAAGATGAAGAGGCCGAAAATCGATCATAGATTGTTCGAAAATCACAAACGGCGTATAAGAGAATCAGTAGACACTTCGATGCTAAGGGCAGTCTTCCCTGTTGGAGCGGTTATACGAGGCGTCCTTCCGGAATACAGCGATGGAATGGTTCACTTTGGCAGACCTCTGGGTACTTATCCTATTCTGGTCGGTACTCCTCTAAGCTTTAAAGAGAAGACCGACTTTGTCGTTATTGACCACGGCATGAGATCTGTAACCGGCCTTCCCGTTGGAACTGAACTGAATGAGCTCGGTGAGAGAGAGCTCCAATATCTGCCCGGAATAGGAAAAGATAGGGCAAGATCGCTAGTTATGAAGAGACCCAAGACGGTAGAAGAACTGGTAGAGATTGTGGGACCCGAAACGCACAAGACACTATCGTTGGTTAGGACAAAACTAGGAGGAAAGCAAATATGAAGCAGAGAGTCGTTTTAGTTACTACAGGCGGCACTATCGCTATGGTAACCGACCCTGTTACAAGGGCTTCGATTCCGGCTCCGGGGTTAAACAAACACGTGGCCAATGTCGAGGGGCTTAAAGAAGTAGCTCTTGTTGAGCACCATGAGTTTTCAAACATCCCAAGCCCTTATATCAACCCGGAGACCATGTGGAACCTCTCTAAGAGGGTGCAGGGGCTCTTAGACAGGGAGGAAGTTTGCGGAGTAGTCATTACTCACGGAACGGACACTCTCGAGGAGACGGCCTACTTCCTCGATCTAACAATAAGGAGCGAGAAACCCGTGATTTGCACAGCAGCAATGAGGAACATCGACGAAATGGGAACCGATGGTCCAAGAAATGTGCTCTCATCTGTCAGAGTTGCTGTCAATCCGCTCGCAGTTGGAATGGGAACCATGGTCTGCCTGAACGACGAAATCCACGCAGCCAGAGAGGTAACAAAGACCTACACCAGCAACGTTGCGACCTTTGACTCTCCTGGCCATGGCCCGCTTGGAATAGTTGACGAAGATTCAGTTATCTTTTTCAGAAAGCCTTTGCTTAGAGCGGTTTTTAACGTTGATAAGATTGAACCGAAAGTCGCCCTTGTCAAGACCTTCACTGGCGATGACGGCTCGATCCTCAGAATTCTGCCCGAGCTGGGCTTCAGAGGATTGGTTCTTGAGACATTTGGGAGAGGCAACGTACCCGTTGAAGTCTATCACGTAGTAAAATACCTAATAAGAGCGAAAGAGTTTCCTGTTATCATTACTTCAAGGTGTTTCAAGGGAAGGGTTCTTGGAGTTTATGGATATGTTGGTGGAGGAAAGAGTCTGGCCGATTTGGGCGCGATCTTTGCTCAGGAGTTGTCCTCAATAAAAGCAAGAATCAAACTGATAGTTATAATGGGGATCACAAGCGAGATGGCGGAAATCGAGAGACTCTTTAAACTCCCTTTGAAGGGGGCATGACGTGGGACGTGAAGTACTGAAGAAACCTCGTTTTCAAGCAGCGGTATTCACATTATTCTATCTTGCAATTTGCTTTGTGGTATTCTCGGTTTCACTAAGAACTGCCGTTATTCTCTTTGCGACTTTCACAGTTGTTCTTTTACTTGAACCCTGGACAAGGTTCGCACAAAAGTATTTTAGAATCAAGCGTTCAATCTCTTTGGGAATTGGACTGACTATTATGTTCGCAGGAATAACTCTTTTGATTGTCTTCCTGACGACTCCTGTCGCAAAGGAGGCCTCGAAATTCTACAATATTGTCAGAGATTTCTTCCCTTCCGTTCAGGAGGCTGAAATTACCTCTTTCGAAGTGAATGCGAACATCGACAGATTTCTTTCGGACGAAGACCTCCTCGCACAGCTTTCTCATGAAGAGATCGACTCGCTCGATCTACTGTCTAAAGATCTGAAGAACTATTTCGTTGACGTAATGAGGCCCATACCTGCAAACCCGGAGGGGTTGGAACAGGATCTCGCTCTGCTTGAGGAGACTCTCAAAGAGCGCAGTGACTATCTTGTGATTGTCAGCAGTAGCAAGTATAAGCAAGCTTCATTTGACGAGATTCATGGCATCGTGGCAAACTATCTGAATCCCGAAGTGGCCGAGTCGCTTTCTGCCATCGTAATGGAGAATGCAATGATAGTCCAGTCACAGGAACTGTGGAAAGATGTAGTGGAATACTTCATGCCGAAAAACATCGATCCGGCAAGACGTAGGGCAACTTATGAAAGCGTAAGGAATTTCCTCATTCAGGTGCAGAACAGCCTTATGAAATTCCTTCCGGGAGTACTGGAAAAGGTGCCCAGTTTCGTAACCACCACGGGGTTCGTTCTTTTCTTCACGATA
The DNA here is from genome assembly GCF_002425715.1 of Mesotoga sp. UBA5557. Lineage (NCBI taxonomy): Bacteria > Thermotogati > Thermotogota > Thermotogae > Kosmotogales > Kosmotogaceae > Mesotoga > Mesotoga sp. UBA5557. The sequence goes on along the minus strand of NZ_DIMV01000042.1, from coordinate 95,715 downwards.
GTGGGCGCGATCTACCTAAGCTACTACTTTCTGACAGTTAAGGAGTTCGCTCCAAAACTCTATCCGAAGAGGATTCGCGATATTGCTCTCAACTTCCTTTCAGACACGTACAAGAACCTTGAGAGGTACGTGATCTCGGTAGTTCTGATAGCATTGATTGTGGGGATCGTAGTCGGCATTGTGGTTCAGTCGATGGGATTGAAATACAGCCTCCTAATGGGGCTCTGGGCTGCTTTTACTAATCTCATACCCATAGTGGGAGTACCACTTGAAATTGTGCCCCTCGTTCTTCTAGCCGTATCCACACAGAATCTCGTTCTTGTCCTGATACTCCTTGTCGTTTTAGTAATAGTTCACGCGGCGGCCTTCATCCTTTTCCTGGTATTCATGAAGGGCTACAACAGAATCAATCCAGTAATAGTCATTTTGATGATTGTGGTGGCAGGACAGTTGCTCGGGCTTTTTGGCGCGATTGTTGCCGTTCCGTTTGGCATTATATTGAAGATGATGTGGATCCACTTCTTCTCACCGATGCTCGAAGAAGAGGAACAGGGTCAACTCGGCGAGTAAGAGATAGCTACGAACTGCGACTGTCATGATCTACCCGAAGCTCACATAATAAAACATGCATCTCCAAAGGAGAAGAATCTGTATTTCATAGAGATAGCTTGTTTATAAGCAGAGAAAATCAATTCTCTCCCTGCAAAAGCAGCAACGAGCATAAGGAGAGTCGATTTCGGGAGATGAAAGTTTGTGACAAGCGAGTCGATTATCCGGAATCTGTAAGGTGGAAAGATGAATATATCCGTCTGGCCGCTGTCTCCCACGAGTTTCCCGTGTCGTGTCGCAATGCTTTCAAGAGTTCTAACTGTTGTGGTACCCACAGCGACAATTCTCCTGCATTCTGCTCTCGCGTCATTTATCCTCTTTGCCGTTTCCGATGATACCGTGAAGTACTCGCTATGCATTTTGTGCTCATTCAAGACCTCTGATTTCACCGGCCTGAATGTTCCTATTCCAACGTGAAGCGTGATGTACTCAATAGCGACTCCTTTGCTCTCAATGGATCCGAGAAGCTCATCCGTGAAGTGAAGCCCTGCGGTAGGGGCAGCGACTGAGCCCTCCCTCTGCGAATACACAGTCTGATAAGACTCGGGATTGTCCGGATACTTGTGAATATACGGAGGAATCGCAAGGAGACCGGCCTCTTTTATCTCTTCATCGGCAGCTCCATGGAAGTCAAGGACTCTGCTAGAGTCTTCACAGTGTTCTACGACCTTACAAGAGATGCTTCTGAAGATAAGCTCATTTCCCAGCTTGATCTTGGAACCAGGTCTCACTATCGCTTTCCAGAGGCCTGAGCCCAGTTTTTCTATCAAGAGGGCTTCCACACTGGCACCTGTTTCCTTTCTACCTATTAGTCTCGCCGGGACGACCCGACTGTTGTTTAACACCAGAACATCACCCGGACGAAGGAGCTCAGTGATTTCTGAGAAGACTCTGTGTTCAAATAGGCCTGTCTCCCTGTTGATCACCAGTAGTCGAGAGCTGTCTCTCGGATCAGCGGGTTCCTGAGCAATCAATTCTTGTGGAAGATCGTAATCAAAGTCTGAGACTTTCATGTATGTCCTCCGGCCGCACTATCTTTATATCATCAACCAAATGATCCAGGAATCTGTCGTAGGTGACAACCACTGAGTTGTTCTCTCTCGCGAGGAAGATTATCCTATCATCAGCAGGTGAATAGGTCTCGACTTGTGGCAACGAGAGCAGTCTGTTAAGGCTTTCCTGCTGGAAACCGCCGAGAGTATACCTGATGTTGGCATCAAAGACGATCCTGTAAGGGAACAAGGCGATTCTACAAAACGACATTCTAAGGAAGAGGTCATCGATTCTGTTAAGATCGGCATGATCGCTCTTCGAGAATACTATATTGCTTCCATCTACAACTACCGATCTTGCGTGACTAGATAAGAGGACCGTTTTCACATACGGATGCGTGAACTTTAGATTCGCCAGTCCTCTCCTCTCCTGCCTGGACAGATTGGAAATCGCCCCTCTCAACAGCTCGAGTTCAGTGATGTTAGTATACACCGCTTGGCCAACTCTGTAAGCAAGATCGGGTTTCTGGGCTAAATCGTCTCTCTCGTACAGTAGCGCCGCCTCAAGCATGACGAAGTTCTGGATTCCATGTCTGCCGATTGACTTACAGAAGGAAAGCCATTCTTTATAGTCGTCTACCGATTTGATTTCCTTTATGATAGGGCCGGTAACGGGCGGGTTATTTCTGGGATCGATCAAGAAAAGCAAATGACCGATACTGGCCAGAGAAGCTTCCGACAGAGACGAAACATAATCGACCCTTTCTTCAGGTGATTTGTCTCGTTCTCTAAGGATGTCTATTGAAAACTCCATCTCTTCATAAGAGAGAGAGCTCAGATCGGGAATCCGTTTTCTTACCTTTGCGATTGCTGCACTACTCACAGGGTTCTTCTTAAGGTGACTGGACAGTCTTTCGATGTGTTCCTTTCTTTTGCTATAATAAGTATAGAAGCCCTGAGAAGAGGCCGACTGTTTGAGTCTACCCAAAACATCTGTAATCATCACTATTCTCCATTCTACGACAGCTTTCAGCCATAAGTAAGTCTTTGACACGCTTTCCTCTCTATGATATAATGAGTTTTGTGCAAATTACAACATGAAGAGGTGAAGCCCCGATGAAAAAAGAAATGCACCCTGAGATGAAGCTGATTACCGTAAAGTGTACCTGTGGCGCAGAACACAAATTCTTCTCGACAAAGGACAACATAAAGATTGACCTTTGTTCCAGCTGCCACCCCTTCTTCCGTGGAGATGCATCTTCAATGATTCTCGACACTGAAGGAAGAGTACAGAAGTTCAGAAACAAATACGGAGACAATTACTGAGTCAGCGTTCTGCGCTCTCTCAAGTATATAGTCAATTGGAGGTTAGTCATGTGAGTGTGAAAGTGGGTACCGTTGTTGAGGGAAGTGTAACTTCTGTCAAGAAATTCGGAGCGTACGTAAATCTTGAAGGCGGTGAGGAAGGGTTCATTCATATTTCCAAAGTGGCAAGAGAGTACGTGAAGAACATTGAAGACTATCTCAAAGTCGGTCAGAAAGTGGAAGCAAAGGTTCTTGGGACAACGAAGGACGGAAAGTGGGAGCTGTCAATCAAGGATCTCAAGGGCAAGGGTTCAGAAGAAGGAACGACAAGTCAGGACTTCGAAAAGAAATTGGCCAAGTTCATGAGAGATAGCGGCGAGAAGATATCTGCCTTTAAGAGAAGACTCGACAAGAAAAGAGGTATCCGTAAAAGGCCATAATGCAGAATAGTCCAAGAGATATAAAAAGGGAGCGGTGCTCCCTTTTTTGTTTGGCATACCGACCAGTAACAATGTGCAAGAGCACAATACAAGAGCAAGATCGTTCCTAACAAGGTATAATTGGACATAACACCAGAATTTAGGAGGGTATATTGATGTACTTCCTCGAAAGGGTTATGGCGGTACCGAGACTGCCAGAAAAACTGAATAGACTCGAAGAGATTGCGAGAAACCTTTGGTGGAGCTGGAATTACCCTGCTCAGCAAATGTTCAGATACATGGATCCTGAGATGTGGTATCAGGAGAAGAGAAGTCCGGTCCGTTTGCTTCGTAGGGTCAGCCAGAACAGACTTTATGAACTCTCTGAAGACAAAGACTTCGCGGAAATGTACGAAAGCGTAGTAAGGCAATTCGATGAGTATATTGCTGGGAAGGACACCTGGCTTGAAAGGGCCCATGGTGAGCGAAAGAATCAGTGTATAGCGTACTTCTGTGCGGAGTATGGCTTTCATGAATCCTTTCCAATCTATTCGGGCGGCCTTGGAATCCTAGCCGGTGATCATCTTAAGACAGCAAGCGATCTAGGACTTAACTTCGTCGCAGTCGGCCTTCTGTACAGGAATGGATACTTCGAGCAGATGATAGATGAATCTGGATGGCAGCAGAATATGTATCATTCCTATGAGTTTGAAGACTTCCCGGTAATTCCTGCGCTGGATGCTTCCGGTGATGAAGTGTTCGTGAATGTTGATTTTCCCGGAAGAAAAATATGGGCTAAGATATGGAAGGCAGCCATAGGCAGAACGTCGCTTTATCTTCTCGACACCGATATCCCTCAGAACGAGCCCGATGATAGAAAGATCACGGCTACTCTGTATGGTGGAGATCGCGAGATGAGAATAAAGCAGGAAATACTGTTAGGCATCGGTGGAGTTAGAGCCCTAAGAATGCTCGGATACTCTCCAAAAGTCTGGCATATGAATGAGGGTCACGCTGCCTTTTTGTCGGTCGAAAGAATAAGAGAGCTCGTTCAGAAAGACTCAATGGATTTCTCGACGGCTTCTATGATTGTCAAGACGAGCAGTGTCTTCACAACTCACACACCGGTCCCTGCAGGCAATGATACGTTCAGTCTCGACATGATTGACAAGTACTTCCGGGACTTCTGGAGCAAAATGAAGGCCGAAAGAGACGAATTCATGGATCTAGGGATCGAAAAGGTTCCAGGCGGGGGCCAACAGTTCAGCATGACCGTTCTAGCGTTGAGATTGTCTGCGCTCGCCAATGGCGTAAGCAAGCTACACGGAAGAGTGAGCAGAAACCTGTGGAACCACATATATCCGGATTTGCCCGCAGTTGAGGTTCCAATAACCCACGTGACGAACGGTGTCCATATCTGGACGTGGCTCAATCCTAACCTCGTCGAGTTGCTCGACAAGTACCTGCCTAAAGGCTGGCATGAAAAGGTATACGACCCAGAGGTGTGGGAAGGGGTCGATAGCATTCCCGAAAAAGAGATTTGGGAGCTTCACATGTCCCTCAAGTCAAGGGCAAGAGGATTTCTTCAGGGCAGGCTTAAGAAACAGAGAATGAGACTCGGAGAGACGATAGAAGATCTTCTGGAAGTAGAGGAAGCCCTTCCCGAAAATGTGCTCACAGTTGGTTTTGCCAGGAGATTTGCTACATACAAGCGCGCAACTCTTATCTTTAAGGACATCAACAGATTGAAATCAATAATCACTAACTCTGAAAGACCTGTCCAGTTTGTCTTTGCCGGAAAGGCCCATCCTGCAGACGATCCCGGCAAGGAGCTTATAAGAAAGCTTTATGAGATTTCCAGAACCCCCGAGTTCAAGAGTAGAATAATCATCGTCGAGAACTACGATATGAATATCGCAAGGCATCTTGTCAGCGGGGTTGACATTTGGCTCAATACACCGAGGAGACCGCACGAAGCCAGCGGAACGAGCGGTGAGAAGGCAGGCATGAACGGCGTTTTGAATTTCAGCGTACTCGATGGCTGGTGGGTTGAAGGCTTCAATGGGGAAAACGGCTGGGCCATAGGAGACAACAGAGACTACAAGGACCATGAGCTCCAGGACAGAATAGACTCGGTCTCGATATATAGCACTCTGGAGAAGGAGATAATACCTCTCTATTACTCAAGAGACAAAGACGGTGTTGCAAGGCAATGGGCGAAAAGAATGAAGAACTCCATAAAGGAGATTGGGAGTAGATTCAATACTCACAGGATGATCATTGACTATGCGAACAATCTGTATTTCCCCGCTGCAGATCTTTCTGAAGAAGCTGAAAGAGATGGCTTCAAACTCGCCAAGAGCGCAGCCGTGTGGAAAGACAAGTTCAGTTCCAGCTGGAACGCCATAAGGATCAAACCTAACGTGCAGGGAGAATCCTCAGCCAAGTCAGTAAAGGTAGGTCAGGAGATATCTCTATCGGCAAATATCTATCTGGGTACACTCGATCCCTCTGAAGTTCTCGTCGAGATCTTCGTAGCAAAGATGAACGAAGAAGGAGAGCTGGACAGTTTCAGTCTGTACCCTATGAAGCTCGTTAAGGAAGACGTTCATGGAGAATACGTTTACGGAGGAAAGTTCACCGTATCCGAAGAGGGCGATCTGGCCTATACCGTAAGGGTAATTCCAAACCCTGACAAGTTGCCTGACAGATACTTCATACCTGCTGCGAAATGGATTGTATGAAAGAACCCGCCGCCTTTAAGGCGGGTTTTTAATTATTCATAGAGAAATCTGTCAAAGTTCTCTCGAACTCTCCAGAAGAAATCGCTCCCCATAGCAGCGACTTATACAGACCGGGAACGGTCATGATGGCTCTAAGTTCTTCATCAAGGAAGACTCTCTTCCTAGGGTCGTATTCACCGTCCAGAATGGTCTCCGTCGACTCTGAACCCGAAGAAATAAAGCCGACAACCGCATTGTAGACTTCGGCAATCTCTGCTTCTCTTAGTCCCAGCTTTTGGAGCTGTTCGTAAATCTCGTGGCTTTCATTTCCCTCAGCTATCATCCTCAAAACAACATTTATATAATCAGGAAACGTCATCGTCTATTCAGGCACCTCCTAGCATTTCTCTCAATTGAAGAGCGTTATGAATTGCCCTACCCATGTAGCAGTTGTTAAAGAACACATAGACGGGCATATCACGTTTATGAAATTCTAGCACATCGAGGGCAAAACTTCTCAGATCAACTTCCGAATAATCGTAGTTGTATCTTTCGCTCCCGCTACTTCTGAACCAGTTCGAGTTTCTGCCATGGAACCTGAAATAAGCACCTTTGGCACCGGCGCTGGGGATATAAGGAAACAACTCACCGATAGATGGTTCATCGACCGTGACGGGTATTCCTCCAATCCTCTCCAGAGCTTCAAAAGTGGCCTTGTTCGCCCAACTATCGTGTCTGAACTCGAAAGCGAGAAGATTACTCTCTGGATCGAAAGAGTCGGCAACCTCTTCAAGATACATCACGTTTCCTTCATTGAATTTGAAAGACCACGGGAACTGAAAGAGAGTCGGACCCAATTTGCCCTCTTCTCTCATGGGAAGCAAAGCACTAAAGAACTCACTTGAGACTTCCCTTAGGCCCCTTGAATCACCCTTCCATAATTCATGAGTCACCCGGCCAGGCGCCTTCACAGAAAAAGTCATCTCCCCTGGAATCTTCCGTAAAATGCCTGTTATCGTCTTCAGCGATGGCATCCTGTAGTATGTGAAATTCAGTTCAACAGAATTGAACTTCCAGACAGAGTGATAATACCTGAGCATCTGGGAAGAGCTTATTCCTTCGGGGTAAGCAGTTCCTACCCAGTCGGGAAATGAGTATCCGCTCGTTCCCAAATAGATCACTATAGCTCCTCGATTATGTATACAGGATCGTTGTTGTTTATTATTGCAGCGTTGGCCTCATCAACATCGACATGGAATTCAAGCGCATAGCTGGAATGTACTCTGACTAGAACATCGTCGAAGATTACCCTTCTAGTCCCTTCACCTTCCGCGTAAACCATAACGATATCCTTGTCTTTCACACCATAGACTTCTGCATCCTCAGGAGTCATGTGTATGTGTCTTTTTGCCAGCATCACTCCTGAGTTCAGTACAACCGTTCCCTTTGGTCCTACAATCGTGAGACCGGCAGTCCCGGCATGGTCGCCAGAATCCTTTATCGGGGGTTTGATCCCCAGAGAGAAGGCATCGGTTCTGGATACTTCTATTTGTGTTGCCTTTCTTGCAGGCCCCAGTACCCTCACTCCTGTTATTGCTCCCTTCGGACCGACAAGGATCACTTTTTCGTCACATGCAAACTGTCCGGGTTGACCCAGATCCTTTATTGGAGTGAGCTGATGACCACTTCCAAAGAGTCTACCGATGTCTTCCTCACTCAGGTGCAAATGCCGATTCGAAACTCCAGATTTAATCGCAGGTTGCTTAAGCTTCACAAAAACACCTCCAGTTATCTATTCTTCTTGAACTTCTTAGAACCCACGAGCCCTTTTCTCACTTTCAAAGCTACGTTCTTAGGCCTGGTTAGACCTATTGTAAGTGGACCTTTAGCTACGTTTATCCACCCCAGGCCGCATATGTGAAGCTCCTGACCAGTACGAAGCCTGAATTCCTTAGCCTCCCATCTATACTTACCTCTTTTCGATCTATCAAAGGGAGGTCTCAGTATATCGCCGAACCAACTATCCCATTCTTTGGCAGCGGTGTTCGGGTTAGTTTCATGCACCGAGACGCTCTCCGGGACAAAAGTATGAAATATCCCGACTGGATCGCTCTGATTCTTCGCGTCTATCTTCACGAATCCGCCAAGGAAAACCGTTCGAACATCATGAAATTGAAAAGTAGATTTTTTGAGTCTTTTTCTGGCAAGAAGCCTGCTCTGATCCTCGGTACTCATCAAATCCGTCAACCTGTCGTTCGTGAAAATCCCCGGAGTATCGTAAACGGTCACAGCTGAGTTTTTCAGAGTCTTCGAAGCTACCTCTACAGTTGTTCCGGGGAAACGGCTCACTATTATCTCTTCTGAACGCATGAGCCCATTCAGAAGAGAGGACTTTCCAACATTAGTCACTCCTATCGAGACAAACTCCTCCGCTGCGGACTTCAGATAGGCGTAAAGCGAATTCAGTCCGTACTTGCCCAGTACAGAGACGGGTCTCACTCTGCTCACAGGCTCTTTGATAATGTCCGACGCCCACTCCCTTATCTCTTCAACCTTCACCTCTTTGGGAAGGAGATCTATCTTGTTTAAAACATAGTGAACGGAATGGTTCTTGAGTAGTTGAGAAATATCCTTCCTGTAGGTGCCGTCAAAATCGGAGATATCGATTACGTAAATCACTTCTCGCGCAAGCTTCAGGTACTCGTTAAGGTTATCGAGTGTATGTGACACGGAATCATTCTCAGGCAAAGAACTATAGTGCTTTATCAAGAAACACCTTCGGCACATTATCTCCTTGCCAGCCTGGAGCCTCGATTCCAAAACCAATTCAGGTAGGTATCCCAGTTCTTCCGGGTCTTCATGCTGCAGTTCCACACCACATCCGCTACATCTCATCTATCAAGCACCTCCACCTCCGGATGCTTTTTCATTTTGCTTAGAAGAAGACCTTCAGCCATTCTTACAAGCTTCGTCCAGAAGAATTCTCTCTCCGAAATAGGTTCGACCTTTATTGTGTACGCCCCTAGAAGATTACCCATAATCATATCTGTGAAGAGCTGGTCTCCCACTACCACTGTCTTGTATGATGGAATATCAAAGTCCTTAAGCACTCGTTTGGCTTTGAATGTCAGAGGCTTTCTAGCTCGGCTGATTACCCTTATCGAATCCAGCTCATCATCGATTCTGCCGAGCCTGCCCGGCTTGCCATTCGAAATTAGAACGACCTCCATACCCAGTCTTTCCACTCTGCTGAGAAGCAACCGTTTCTCCTTCGAGACCGAGCTTGCTCCCCAGGGCTCAAGTGTATTGTCGAAATCGAAGATCACAAGTTTATAACCGGACTCCTTCAACGCATCAAAATCAATGTCCATAACGCCTTCGGCAAACAAATGAGGCGTGGCCAGCCTTCCCGTTCTGAAGATCCAGCCAATACTGAAGAAGAAGACAAAATAAGCTGCAATCGTCATCTTCCCCAGAAGCCTCTTATACCACTTCTGGCTAATATCGACCAGTGGTGCCACCAAGATTGAATACATCCCCATTCTGTTCCCCGCAATAATATCTGTGAAGAAAAGGTCTCCTATTATTACTGTCTTCTCAGGCCGCGACTTCATATCGCTCAGAACCTTCCGGAGTTCCTTGGTACCGGGCTTCCTCATCGAGTGATAAATCCTGAGTTTTTCCCCAAAGAGGTCTCTTAGGTTCCTCACTCTGGATTGCGGACCGTTTGTGACAACAGCGACCTTCATCCCGGCAGCTATGAGATCGTCGATTACCGACTTATTCCTCATATCGAACGGCTCTCTCCAGACTGCTATCGTGTTGTCGTAGTCAAAGAGAATGGTGTTGTAACCTAGCCTCCGGAGCTTGTCGTAGTCTATCTTCCTCACATTCTCGGCTTTGTCGTTTGGTACGGCACTATCAAGTATGTCCAGGATTCGCACGAATCTCCACCACTTCCAAATCTATCCGCTTCTTGATACTCTGAAGGAAACTCTTAAGTTCCTCCAGCAGATCAGCAGGAACGATGATTTTGAGTAGACCTTCATCTGTAACATGCCTTATATTCATCAGATTGTCTTCTGCTTCCGCGATATAACACAATACGTGGATGTCTTCCGGCCTGATCCTAATAAAGAGATCATACTCCAGTGCTTCATTCATCCGACAACCTCACAGCAGCTCGACAGCCAGACTCGCCAGTTCAGAGCGCTCACCCTTTGTAAGGGTCACGTGGCCCGCAAGCGATTTGTTTGTCAGCCTTGAAGCGGAGTAGGTCAACCCATTACTGTATGCATCAAGGTATGAATTATCAATCTGATAGGGGTCGCCGATCACGACTATCTTCGTGTTTTCGCCCACCCTCGTAATAATCGTCTTGACTTCGTGAGGCGAAAGATTCTGGGCCTCATCGATGATGAAGTATTGATTGGGAATGGACCTCCCCCTAATGTAACTTAAAACCTCTACCTGAAGTTGCTCTCCCTTCTTCATGAAGGCATTCAGGTCCATGTGGCGGTTGTTGAACAACATATAGAGATTGTCGTATATGGGAGTCATCCACGGGTTGATCTTCTCTTCCATCGAACCGGGAAGATAGCCGATGTCCTGGCCCATTGGAATGATCGGCCTTGCCACCAGGAGCCTCTCGTACTTCTTCTCATCCACTACTTTTCTCAACCCGCAGGCAAGAGAGATTAGTGTCTTTCCGGTGCCGGCCATTCCAGGTATGAACACGACCCTTATGCTATCGTCCAATAGAAGCTCCATTGCCATCATCTGCTCGCGGTTTCTCGGTTTTATACCCCAACTGCCAGACTCCATCGATACTTCAAGAGGAACTATCTTCTTCCCGTCCGGTACAACTCTTCCGAAAATCTCTCGTCCGAAATCAACAAACTCATTCGCCCCGACAGGTTCTGGCAGTCTTCCAGTTGAGAGCTCGTCCTTATTTATGAATTCATCCCTGAGAGAAGCATCATCTACTGTCGTTATGCCTGAAAGCTTGTCGTCGATCTCTACCTTGTCATGCAAATAGTCTTCTGCTTTAAGTCCCATAATATCTGCCTTTACTCGCATGTTTATGTCTTTGCTGACTAAAATGACAGGTAGTTTCTCTACGAGATTAAGCTCCATCATGTAAAGCAGAATGGCGTTGTCTTTGTAGTCGTTTGCAGCAAAAGGCGGCAGCTTGCTCTTGAATTCGTTGAACACTGCAATACGCAGTGTACCTCCTGATTCAAGCCTTATCCCCTCTGTGAGTCTCCCTTTCGATCTCAAGGAATCGAGAAACCTGTTAACCTTCCTTGCATTCTGACCGACAGAACCTGAGTTCTTCTTCAATTTATCTATCTCTTCCAGAACGGGAAAGGGAATAATAATGTTATTGTCCTCGAAATTAACAAAGCAATACGGATCGTGAACCAGAACGTTGGTGTCGAGAATGAAATCCTTAATCAAACCTAACCCCTCCACTTCTTTTCATATTTGATCATTTCGAATACTCCGCCCAGTCTCCTAGCCAAGGCAAGGAAGACCTTCGCCGTTACCCTCGCATCGTCCATAGCTCTGTGAGTAGGAACATCTCTTATCTTCAATCTCTTGGCAATATTGGTGAGGCTGTATGGACCTTCGAAAAAAACCTCATGAGCGATGTCAATCGTGTCTATATAGTTGTTTACGAGTGGCAGCACTCCCGTTTCCTTCGATGCGATATCGAAGAAAGTCATATCGTTCACGATGTTGTGCCCAACGAGTGTCGCCCCACCAACATAGTCGCGAAATCTTGGAAAGACCTCTGCCATAGTGGGCTCTTCCGACACATCTTCGTTCTTCAGTCCATGAATCCCAGTTATTTGCGCCGGTATCTTAACAAGTGGATTCACAAGAGACTGGAATGAGAGATTGTGCAGGATTTTGTTCCCATACACCGGGATTGCCGCTATTTCGAGAATTCTATCACCAGAGAGCGGACTGGACCCGGTGGTCTCCGTGTCAATGACTAAGTAGATCTTCTTCATTTCAAACCCTCCGTGAAAATTCTACCATGAGAACTGCTTACACTCCTGACCACTTGTTTACTATACAATTGAGTGAGGTGATCCAATTGAAAGAGCTATCAGTAACTGTAAATCATGATCTGGGCAGTGAGAACGCCAAGAAGAAGTTAATGAGAAGAATCGAAGAGCTTAAGAGTGATTATGAAGGGAAGTTCACTCTGGACTCGTCCTGGAAAGATGATTTTCTCGAGTTTCATCTGAAAGCGGCAGGGATTAAGACCGATGGCTATTTGAATGTCACTGAAAGCGAAGTATCTGTTAGTGGAACTCTTCCCATTTCTCTAGCCGTATTCAGAGGGAAGATCGAAAAGACATTGAAGGCAGAACTTGAGAAGCTTCTAAGTGACGGTGACTGAGAATTGCCGATAGATCTTCACAATCATAGCTTGTTTTCTCCAGACAGCGACACGCCTATAGAAGAGATAGTGAAAGAAGCCACTGGAAAGGGCTTGAAAGTGATAGGCATCTCCGATCATGACGATCTCGACACTTCTTTCCCACTCAGCTACAGGCTCAAGGATCCGGAGAGCTATCTGGAGAGTCTCTCCACCCTAAAAGAGAAATCGAACATAAAGGTTCTATCCGGACTTGAAGTGGGTCTCCAGTCATGCGCTAAGATACCGCCTGATGGAGACTTCGATTACTTCATCTATTCGGTACATGGAGTACCGGGAGTAACTGATCTTTCGGTAGAGAACCTTTGGACGCTCTACCTGGAAGAGGCTATCGAGGCGATTTCGGAAATAGAGAGGCCAGGCTTCTTCGGTCACATAGATTTTCTGAGAAGGTATATTCCAGGTCATAGACCTCTTGATAATCGAATTCTTCTGGACGAATTACTGAAAAGGCTTATTCGAGTTGGAATCGGAATAGAGATTAACACATCCGGCTGGCGGTACCCGTACAAAGAACCGAGTCCGCAGCGCTGGATCGTGGAGAGGTATGTTTCTCTTGGGGGAAGGGTCATAACTGCCGGGTCGGATTCTCACCGCAAGGAGGACGTTGGCAGCTACATACACGACGCCGTCTCTTTGCTAAAGGAGATTGGCGTGAAAGAGATCTTCTACTGTGAAAGGATGGAGTATGTTCCCATCCAGCTCCAGGAGATCTAGAGACTAACTTTCTCTTCCTCTCAGCAGATTCTTGAATTTCATTAAGTTACCAAGCCCGAGAATTCTTATAAATAGAAAGTACACTGCGGTCCCTGCAGTCAGAGTTATCAACGTTGAAATAGATCCCGTTCCAAAGACTGCCTTCCCAAAAAGCATTAGTCCGGACATGACAAGAGAAGCAACGATGATTTTCAGCATGGCCGTTACCTTCGCCTTTTCATATCCGGTCCATCTGAGGAGTGCTGCCGATACGATGACTGTACCGACAATTCCCGCAATACTTGTCGCTAGTGCCACACCCAAAGGTCCTATTGTAAAGCCGAGCAATATATCGAGAACCACATTCACACCAACCATGATCGCAGAGATTATTGTGGGCGTCCTGGGGCTCTTCCTTGCATAATATGCCCTTGATAGAACACCGTAAGATCCATAGAAAGGAAGTCCCAGAGTGTACCCGTAAAGGAGGGTTGTGGTTAAGGCCGTATCTGCAGGAGTGAATGAACCTCTCTCAAACAGAATGCGGACAATCCCTTCGCCGAGAACAAGAAGTCCCAGCGTTGAGGGGATAATCAAAAAGGCGAGAACGGTTAACGCGTCCCATAGAGAACTCCTGAATTTCTCCTTAGAACCTTCTCCGGTAAGTTTTGAAAGTTTCGGAAGCGCTACCGTGGCCACCGCGATTGCGAAGACGCCGAGAGGAAGCTGATAGAGCCGCTGGGCGTATCCAAGACTCGATACGGCTCCCCTCCCAAGCTCAGTTGACACTCTAATATCGACAAAGGAGTTGATTTCGTTGATCGCCGGGGAAATCGCAGAAAAAAGGAACAGGAGCAAGAAATCCCTGACATCGCTTTTGTTGTAGCCTGGCTTGAAGACAAAACCCTTTGATCTTGCGGAGAGAGCGACCACGCCGAGCTGGATGACTCCTCCGACAAGAAATCCGATCGTAGGACCGACAATTGGAGTTGAGAACCTTCCTGAAAGCAAAATTCCAGCGATCGTCGAGAGATTTATGAACATTGGTGAGACTGCCGCAATGAAAAAGGCATCGAGACTGTTGAGAACACCGCAGTAGACTGCCCAAAGAGATACTAGTACAATAAACGGAAAGGAAATCCTTATAAGTTGAGAGGTCAGTTCAAGAGCTGATTGATCGAAGCCTCCGGCAAAGGCTGAGGCAACCCCGTCAGAGAATAAGCTTCCCGCTGCTGAAATCGCGCCCGAGACAATAACTACGAATATGAGAACGGTAGAAGCGAACATAAAAGCTCTCTCTCTCGAGCTCTTCAGCTTCTCGTTGAATACTGGAACGAAAGCCATCGTCATCGCTCCATCTGCAAAGATCTTTCTGAGAAAGAAGGGAATCATGATCGCAACTAAATATGCGTCGTACTGAGCCGACGTGCCGAAATAGCTGGCAAAAAGGGAGTCTCTGACGAGACCCGTAATTCTTGATAACAACGTTGCTATTGCAAAAAGAGCCGTGCTTCTGACCGTGCTAGCCGTCATAGAAACCTCCAGAGAAGATTATAATACATGGTCGAAGGATTGGATAGGAGAGAAGTCTCAGATGTCCAGTCACGAGCGAAGTTGATAACTATGATATACTGAGCATGGCTATTACGAATGATCCTAAGGAGGGAAAGCCCCAAGGCTGCTGAGTATGAAAAAGGTAGCTCTGATATTCGGAACCAGACCGGAGGCAGTGAAGATGGCTCCTGTCTATCTGGCGCTGAAGAATTCCTCTCTTAGGCCTGTTGTAATTGCTACGGCCCAGCACAGAGAGATGCTCGATCAGGTTCTCTCACTCTTCGGCATAAAACCCGACTTTGATCTGAATATCATGCAACAAAGGCAGTCTCTTTCGGGCCTTACTTCCAGACTGATCGAAAAACTCGACGAGATATATTCGCAGAACAAGTTTGATGCAACGCTCGTTCAGGGTGATACCACATCTACTTTCGCGGGCGCTCTGGTATCTTTCTATCATAAGATCCCAGTTGGTCATGTTGAAGCGGGGCTGAGGACCGCCAACGTTTACGATCCCTTTCCTGAAGAAGTCAACAGAAGGCTCAACGGAGTCATTTCAACGTACCACTATCCTCCAACTGAGAAATCAAAGCTGAACCTGCTTAAAGAAGGAGTGCCTGAAGAAAACATGCTTGTTACAGGCAATACTGTCATCGATGCCCTGCTGTGGGTAACAGGCAACAAGTCCAGGCTTACTTCGAGCTTCAGAGAAGCGCTTGGTGTGGAGGGTGATGACTACATTCTAGTAACCATGCACAGAAGGGAAAACTGGGGAAGACCGATGCAGGAAGTTATGAAAGCAATAAAGGACGTCCTCAACGAGTTCCCCCGGATGAAAGTTGTCTTTCCGGTTCATCTCAATCCTGCCGTCAGAGAAGTTGTCTATCCGGAGCTTGAAGAACACGACAGGGTAGTCTTGACTGATCCGCTAGATTACCTTCCCTTCGTTTCTTTGATGGAGAAATCAAAGCTCATACTGACGGACTCTGGCGGAATCCAGGAAGAGGCCCCTGCTCTTGGAAAGCCGACATTGGTACTGAGGCGCACAACGGAGAGACCAGAAGCGATCGAAGCAGGTACTGCCAAGCTTGTAGGAACAAGTAGAGAAGCCGTCTTCATGGAGACAATGAGACTTCTCAGCGATTCACGGGAATATGAGCGTATGGCGAAGGCTAGAAATCCGTTCGGAGATGGTACTGCGTCAAAAAGGATCTCTGATCACCTCTGTAAAAACCTGTAGATCCATTTACCGACTGCTAATCCTCGCTTGCTTTCATTTTAAGCTCCCAGAAGTATTCGTACAGCTCTGAAAGTGAAGAGAATTTTATCTTCAGATGATCAACTAACGCTGAAGTCATTAGAATGTCGTCTATCTCCCGATTGGCAGCGATGTAGAAGTCTCTATATTGAAACCATTCGAGCAGCTCTTCGGAGACTCCTTCTCTCTTCCGTCTTCTCTTGTACTTCTCTCCGAAAACCGAGAAATCGCTCTCTCTCAGAATACGAGTCTTTTCTGTAAACCTCGATGGATTCTTCGCTATTTCTTCATGGATCTTACTCATAGTCTCTCGAGATGGGAAGTAGAATCCCATACCGTACCGGTATCTGTCGGGAAAGAGCTCAAAAAAGTATCCGGGAGAGTCCTTCCAGTCGGGCCCTGGCACCCTGAAAGTGAACCACATATTGGTTCTGTAGGGAGGCTTTCCCTTGTTGCGCCTTGCATCCCGACTTATCCTGCTTATGGTCTTTCCAACCTGAGGTCTCACTTCCATAAAGGGATCAAGCCTTTCCATGAAGGGCGCAAGTTCACTTACAAGTGCCTTGAAGGGTTCAAGCAAGCACACGCGATACCGATCACGGTTTTTATCCATCCAGGAACGGTTGTTGTTCATCCCGAGATCCATGAGAAATGAAATAGTCTCACCTGAAAATCCCGTGAACTGTCTTTCGCTCATCTCGCCTCCGCAATCGAGTGGGAAACGTAACTACCTTTCTCACAGTAGAATACCTCTTTAACTCCAAGCTTACATAGAAGAGAAACGGCCTGTGAATTGTAGCTCCCCACCTGATATGCTCTATGAGAGTCAGAGCCTATAGTCAGTAGACGTCCTCCGAGTTCGAGGTATCTCTCTACCACCCATGATTGAGGGGTAGGGTCTCCGATTCCGTACATCCAGCCCGAAGTATTGACTTCAAGCCCCACATGACAGGATACCAGCTTCATAAGCAGCTGATCCATCTGCGGTCCGGATCTAGGTGGCTTTGCGTAAGGAATATGCCTTCTGAGGAAATCGAGATGGCCAAGAAAACCCGGTTTCTCGATCAAATCAACTGCTAGAGTCGCCTCGCGAAGGTAGATATCCCAAGGGTCCTCAAGAGTCTTCAGATCTGGCCTTCCCGGAACCGTGTGGACTGAGTAGATGAAGAAATCCATCTCCTCAAAAGGCAAGAGAATACCCTGGGACTGAAGACCCAGTTCAAGCCCGGCAAGTATCTTGATGGGAAACTTTCCCTCAAAGCTCTTGATCTCCTTGAGATAGCCCCCCGTTTCTTCGGGCTGCAAGCAGACTTCCTGAGAGACGTAAGGGTCGAAGTGATCTGATATGCCGACGACATGAAGCCCTTTGAGTGAAGCCGACTGAATGACTTCCTCGACCGTATTCCTTCCGTCTGAAAAAATTGTATGATTGTGAATATCTATCATCATAAGGCTCCGCAATCTATACTAGCATATTAGTCAGAAAGCAATTGTACAGCCGCTCTCTTTTCTCTATCGGTTATATGCAAATATATACTAGTTGTAGAAAGATTAGCATGGCCAAGTAATTCCTGCACTGTCTTTATACTTGCTCCTTTTTGTAGCAGTTGTGTAGCAAAACTATGTCTGAATATATGCGGAGTCACTCGCTTCTCTGGATATACAAGTTTCACTTGTGTATTCAGCACTTTTGGAATAACGTTCCTCGCCATCGGCTCCCCCCGGGTCCCGATAAAGACATGATCCTCATACTCGCTGAGCGGGAAATCCTTCCTTATCTGGAGGTAATCCTCAATTATGGCAAGGACCTGATCGTTCAGAGGAACCTCCCTGTCTCTATTTCCCTTTCCGCTCAGTATTCTTACAGCTGGCGAATTGCCCATTCTAAGATCACCGAGTCTTAGTTTGCATACTTCGCTGACTCTCAGTCCACAGAAGTACATCACCGCCACAATAGCCTTGTTTCTCTTGCCAAGATTGGTTTCCTTGAAAGACGATATGATCTTCATTACCTCATCATGACTTATGTAGTCGGGAATTCTGCGTCTCGTCTTAGGGTTCTTTATGAGCTCCGTAGGGACCTTGCCTACCGTACCGCTTATATAAAGAAATGTATAGAATGACCTAATAGTTGAGAGATTCCTCGAGACGGTAGTTGCAGAGGGCCTCTTCCTGGAGTACTTCCCCTGAGAATACTCCTTCACGAAAAGTTCGATGTCTCTTCTCTTCACCACTTTAAAATCGGTATTATGACTCTCTAGAAACAACTGAAAGTGGTGAAGATCCGAAAGATATGCTGCGATAGTATTGAATGACATATTCCTAACATATTCCATATTGTCCTTGAATCTCTCGACGGCTTCGACAAACTCCATACATACCCCCAAATTGTCATACATTATGAGCCATAATAGTCATTATGACTCATATATTGTATTATAACACAGCTCATTCTCTATACGGTGTTCTGTAAGTCTTATTAGAGGCGCATTATAGAATTACATCTCGTATATTGCCCTGTAACGCATTTTTTTGACAGGATGCATCTTGTACTATCCAAACAGCAAGAAACGAGCGCTAAGAGCCGTTTAACGAGTATTTGTCTGTAATGCTCTCTCAAAGCCCGCTCTGATTTCCGATATCATAGCTCTGTATTTATCTGCAAGTCTATACCTCTTTCCCTCTCGCAGCACAAGCTCTTCCTTGATTCCCGAGTAGTGTTTTGAAAGAGCTCCCATTATAGCGCCCAACGCCATTGGTCCTTTGACCAGTTCGCTCTCGTTCATCTCCAGGAACTGGTTTATTTTCCCCACCAGATCGTCTCCGACCATCGGAGAATCGAGCAAGGAGAACAACATGCCAACTGTAGGAAGTTTCAATCTGTTCATTATGAAGTCTTCCAGTTCCTCTTTTGTCCACTCCTTCTGAAGAGAGACTTGAGGCTTTCGAGCGAGTTCCTTTTTGAAGGCAAGAAGCATCAGCTCCATAAACGAAGATATCCTTTTGTCGTAGTCATCGTCAGTTACAAGAATCGAGGCTACCGAACTTACAGGAAGCTCAATCTGCTCTATCATCGCGAACAACATTCCCAGGCGTCCCACAGTCACGAAGGGCCTACCCAGGTCGATAGCCTCAGGCAGTATGAGCAGCGCATTTCTGGCTACACCCTTCGCTTCTTCGAAGCTGGCGCAGATGATGGCTGCTACTCTTATCTGTATATCCTCCCCGACCTTCCAGATACCCGTGATCTTCTCTCTGCCTGAGTATTTGACGTAATCCACAGAAAAGCCGGAGATCTCGGCCAGTCTGTTGACCAGATCTGCGAAGGCTCTCCCAAGACTCTCAGAATCGCCTTTGAATGTTGGGTAGGCTTCCAGCAACCCGTCAATATCACTAATTACCGTCTCCGGTGTCTTGTATTTCGAAAGGAACTCTCTAATGAACCTGCTCCTACTTGAATGCTCACCACCTTCATCACTGAGCTTGCCAAGTATCCTCACAACATCGACAGATGCAATCTGTGCTGGCATAGTATCACCTCTTACATTATACTAACACAAAAAGAATCACGAGTGACATTGTTTATATATACATGTTCTAAGTTTGTATGCGGATATATACTACTTATATAGAATCGTATATTGCTATGCTTTATTATATACATCAAACGTTGCACGGCACTATTAGCAACACGTATACGGTATTATACTGGTATATCTAGTATAATGTTATATTTACTAGCTAGTCGTTGTATATCCGAATACGAAAAGAATGGACTTGCTCCAGGTCTCGCAACAACCATAGATGCAAGCAAATTTCCTGTCTTCAAGCATTCTGTTTCTGTCCTGCCGGCAAGATATGCATGCAAGAATCCTGCGTTGAAGGAATCTCCTGCTCCCGTTGTATCTACTACCTCTGTGGGAAAGGCGTCTACGCGTTTCCCGTCACTGATCTTTGCTCCCTCCGCTCCAAGAGTAACCACAACAACTTTTGGCTCAGTCTTCAAAAAGCCTCCAAGATGTAGCCATTCGCTCTTGTTAACAAGAAGCACTTCGCATTGCGCAGCAAGATCGGCAACTTCTGCACCTCTTTCAAAGGTCACTATCCCTCCCGGGTTATAAGAAAACCTCGGCTTACGGATCTCCTTCAAGAGATTGATTACTTGATCGGGGGCTATCCCCCCAAAATGGTAGAAGTCAGAGGATACATCAACAGGATAATCGACTTCATTAACACCCCTGTATGTGAACAGGTGTCTTTGGCCGTCTGTAGAAACTGCGGAGAAACAGAATCCCGTCTTTCCTTCTATTCGAGCCAGATACCGAATATCCACCCCTTCTCTTGTCAAGGCCTCTATTGCCATGTCGCCGAACCGATCAGTCCCCACTGCACCCTGCAAAAACACGTTCTTTCTCAACCTACTCAACATGATTGCCGTGTTTGCCGCACTTCCTCCGATAGTGAACATCATTTCCTTAATCCTGTTCTCTTCAACATTTTTACTTTCGTTGATGAAGGCGCTGAGATCTATATTCACGTTGCCAACCACAGATAATCTCATATTCTAACCTCAACTCTTTAGGTAATTTTGGCTTTTGCTTCCTTTCACGATTATAATTGTTTATGAGCGTACAAAAAAATGACGTGGGAGGGTTCGTCTATGCTTTCATTTCCAGACGGGTTCATATGGGGTGTCGCAACGGCCGGTCATCAAATAGAAGGAAGCAATGTCTTTTCTGATTGGTACACATGGGAACATCAGGGAAAGGTCAAGAATGGCGACACTTCCGACATAGCTTGTGGTAGCTGGGAGAATCTCGACAGGGATCTGGAGGCTGTTAAGGCTTTGGGTGTAAAGGCCTACAGATTCTCGGTTGAGTGGGCGAGAATTGAACCGAAAATCAACAGATTTGATGACAGTGTACTTGAAAGATACAGAGATTTCTCCAAGGCGCTTACTGAGAACGGAATCCAGCCCATTCTTACTCTCAACCATTTCGTTCTTCCTCAATGGTTCTCGGAGATGGGAGGCTGGGAGAATAAGGAGAACCTGCGTTACTTTCGTCGTTTCGTCTCGAGAATCGTCGAGTCTATGGGCGAGTTCATTCACTACTGGGTCACTGTGAACGAACCGAACGTCTACGCAGTCATGGGCTATTTGACGGGAGAATGGCCGCCGGAAGTCAAGGACATGGGAAGGGCTATGAAAGTCCTCGCTAATCTTCTCTTTGTCCACAGCGAGGCATATGACGAAATAAAGGAGTCGAATCCAACGGCGATGATAGGGGTAGCTGTTAATATGATGCCTTTCTTCCCTCTCAGAAAGTTCCATCCAGGAGACAGGCTGGTGGCAAATTATCTGGACAGAGTCTACAACTACAGTTATCTTGATAGTCTGATGAAGGGCAGTATAGTTAAGCCGCTCGGCGAAGGAGAAGCGGTGCCTGAGATAGAATCAAAGCTCGATTTCCTGGGCATCAATTACTACACGCGAATCTTCGCCAAGTACTCGAAGCCCCTCCCTGAAATCGCAGCGGGTAATGAATTTGAGAAAACGGAAATGGGATATGAGTTCTTCCCGCAGGGGATTGAAGAGGTTGTTCTGAAGGCATATAAGAGGTATCGACTGCCGATAATGATCACTGAGAATGGAATTGCCGACAAATCGGACGCACGACGATGGGAGTATATCGAGAAAGCTTTGTCAGGACTAAGAAACGCTATGGATAAGGGAGCCCGTGTATTCGGTTATCTGTACTGGTCACTTATGGACAATTTCGAATGGAAAGAAGGCTACTCAATGAAGTTCGGACTCTACGAGACGGTTCAGGAGAGTCTCGAATTGAGGCCTAGAGAGAGCGTTGCAAAATTCAGAGATTTCATCAGGGACAGTCTGAAATAGTACCGACGCAGAAAGCTAAAAGGGGTGTTGCCGAGGCGAAATCGCCGATAATTGCTCCATGTGGTATCGAATGCTCTAGATACGCTATCTTCTTGAGGACCGAAGAAAAGCTGAGCTATTGGAGAAGCAGAAATGTAGATTCGGCACTAGTTAGATGCAGCGGCTGCCAAGCGGGTGAAGGACCTTACCGCTTGACAGAAAGCTGCAACATTTTCGATTGTTGTGTAGCAAAAAGAAACCTGAGTCACTGTTATGAATGTGCAGAGTTCCCTTACGATGCCCTTAAAGAACGAGCATCAGCCTATCCACACCACAGATCGGCACTCGGCAGACTCAGGTCGATGAAAGAGAATCTATCAAGAAGACACATCTGATTTTCGATAATAGCTCATGCGCTACTACTGAATCAGAACTCCTAGAAGCTCTTCGATTCCCTGCCGTTTCTCTGAAGAAACTGAGAATACCGGAGGTTTTCCCCAAAAGGCAACTTCCCCGGTTATCGATCTTTTCATCTGGAGCTGGCGACTCTTCGATAGTTTGTCGGCCTTTGTCAGAACCAAGACAAAAGGGATGGAATAGTGCGTAAGCCACTCAAGCATCTGCTCGTCTGCCGGCTGCAACGGGTGCCTTATGTCAACGAGCATAACAACGAGAGAGAGGTCTTCTCTCGATTCAAAATAGTCGGTAATCAGCTTCTGCCACTTCTCTCTTTCCGACATAGAGGCCTTTGCATATCCATAACCGGGGAGATCAACGAAATAGATCTCTCCGTTTACTTCATAGAAATTTATCGATCTTGTCTTTCCAGGAGTCGAACTTGTCTTTGCAAGTTTCCTTCCAAACAAAGCGTTCAGCAAAGAAGACTTGCCGACATTTGACCTTCCTGCGAAGGCTATCTCCCTCCTTAATGGAGGGGGATATTCGCCTTTCGTGTATACGGTTCGGACAAGTTCAGCACTCTTCACCATCACCTTGAATCAAAGCCTCCTCTAGTACTTCGCTTATATTCTCAACAAAGACGAATTCCAGTTTCGACTTTATTTCTTCGGGGACTTTATCGAGATCTCTCTTGTTTGCAAGAGGAATCAGAACCTTCTTCATTCTGGCACGGTAAGCTGCCATCAGCTTTTCTTTCAAACCACCAATGGGCAGTACCTTCCCTCTAAGAGTTATCTCCCCAGTCATTGCAATGTCGTTTCTCACTTTTCTTCCGGTGACGGCCGAGACAATCGCCGTCGTGAGAGTAATCCCGGCACTGGGTCCATCCTTGGGAACGGCCCCTTCGGGAACGTGGATATGGAAGTCCTTCTTCTCGAAGATCTCGTTGAACTTCTCATCTCCACAANNTCTTTGCTGTTTAGACCCATATACTGAGGATTTGCCTTGAGATACTGATATGCTATTGTAGCCGATTCCTTCATAACATCTCCCAGCTGACCTGTTATGATAGTCTTTCCTTTCCCGGAAACGAGCAGGACTTCGATGTACATGATTTCTCCCCCAACCGATGTCCAGGCCAGTCCAGTCGCCACTCCGACCTCTGGATGCTTCCTGAAATCACTCTCTTTGAATAGCGGTGCTCCAAGATACTCTCCCAGTTCATTGACACCGACCGAGATTGAATCAGCGCCCTCAGCTATTTTCAGAGTGGCCTTTCTGATGATTTTCGCCAGATTTCTATCGAGTTCCCTAACTCCGGCTTCTCGTGTGTAATCTCTAATTACGTCTCTTGTTGCGGCCGGTGTTATTTTGAGTCTACCGGCCTTCATGTTGTATTCATCGAGAAGCTTCGGCAATATATGCTCCCTGGCTATGTGATACTTCTCAGACTCCGTATAGCCTGGAATCTCGATAATCTCCATCCTGTCTTTCAGAGCGGCAGGGATCGAATAGAGAACGTTTGCCGTGGTAATGAACAGGACTCTGGAAAGGTCAAAAGGCACTTCCAGAAAATGATCGGTAAAACTGTTGTTCTGCTCGGGATCAAGGACCTCGAGAAGAGCAGAAGCGGGGTCTCCTTGAAAACTGATTCCCATCTTGTCGACTTCATCCAGCACGATTACCGGATTTCTGGTCTTCAGCTTTCTGATCATCTGCATAATTCTGCCGGGAAGCGCTCCTACATAAGTACGTCTGTGGCCCCTTATTTCTGCCTCGTCTCTCATGCCTCCCAACGAGATTCTACCGAACTTCCTTCCCATAGCCTCGGAAACAGACCGACCAAGTGAAGTCTTCCCAACACCCGGAGGCCCAACGAGGCAAAGAATCGGAGCGCGTAGGTTCTTCGAAAACCTCCTGGCCGCCAGGAATTCAAGGATCCTTTCCTTCACATCGTCCAGTCCATAATGATTGTTATCAAGAGTCTTTCTGACGTCCTTGATCACTATCTCATCATCTGTCTCTTCCTGCCAAGGGAGGTTCAACAACCAATCGAGATAGGTTCTCACAACCGTCGCTTCCGGAGAATATGGGGACATCTTTTCCAGTCTCGAGATCTCTTGCTCTGCCTTTTCCTTTACCTCCTGAGGAAGCTCGCCGGACTCGGCCATCTCTTTAAGCTCTTTGATTTCCTCGTCTTCTTCGCCCTCGAGCTCCTCCTGGATCGCTCTCATCTTCTCTCTCAGGTAGTACTCCTTCTGCCCCTGCTCAATCTTCTCCTTAACCCTTTTGTCTAGTTCTTCCTCTAGAGAGAGAATCTCTATCTCTCTTGTAAGTAACTCCATTAGCGTATTGAGACGATCCTTCGCTTCAATTTCCTCGAGAAGACGTTGTTTCTCTTCCAAAGAAAAGGGCACCATTGAGGAAACAAAATCTGCGAACTTGTCTGCATCGGAAGTATCTTCCAGCGCCATTATCGCTTCGTCGGGGAAACGTCTGCTCATCGATACATATCTCAGCGCAAGTTCCTTCACCCTTCGAACCAGCGCCTGAAGCATCTTACTTTTTCTACCCTTGGACTTCAGCTTCTCTGCAACGACGATAAACGTGCTCTCTCCTTCCTCCACTGAAGAGAGCCTGGCTCTTGTCAAACCTTCAACAAGAATCTTGTAGTTCCCATCGGGCATCTTCATCAGCTGTACTATTCTCGCTATCGTTCCAATCTCGAATAGATCCTCGATCTCGGGTTCTTCTTTAGTAATGTCCCTCTGAGAAACGAGAAATACTATCTGATTGAATTTGCCAATTGACTCCTCCAGCGCCGCCAGGGACTTCTCGCGTCCAACATACAACGGCATAACTGAAGAAGGATATACCAACATGTTTGTTCTCGTCGGTATAACCGGCAGTTTGTCGGGTATCTCAATCTTTCGCTCGCTTCCTACAGCAGCCTTTTCAAGCAACTCAAACTTCTGAGCCATCTATTCACCTTCCTTCATTCTTATCTTGATCTATTCTCTTAACCAAACGATCCAAAATGCTCTTCATTCTGCGGCCAAATGGCTTCAATTTCACGGTTCGTTTGATCTCGTCGAAATGCTCCAGTTCAACTATGAGATAAGGCTCGCAGACATAATTAAAGTAAAGTTTAGGCCATTCTACCGCTAGAACCGTATTGCAATTCATTAGATCGTAGAGAGCTAGATCCAGAACCTCTTCTTCGCCGGTAATCCTGTACAGATCAACGTGAATGAGAGCGGGATGCACTCTTGCCTTTTCGACATCGTCGCTTCCGCCAGTCGAGGATCGGCCGGGATAGAAGTTGACAATGTTGAAAGTCGGACTTCTCACGCTATCCTTATCGATTCCCAACCCGCTGGCCAGCGCCTTTACAAACGTCGTTTTTCCACTGCCCAGATCACCGAATAGAAGGACCGTCTCTCCTCCTTCAAGCGCCTCTCCAAGTTCTTGTGCAAAAGTCTCGAGATTTTTCAGCTCTAGTTCGCCCAGTTCATAGATCTCTTCAACGCCTCTTTCCACCTTTTGTACTCTGCCTCCATTGTATCGCCCGAAGGTTCGAAGACAACCTCGCTGATTCTCTTGTTCTTCAAGCTCTCCCGATCCCAGAGATCTGTGCATATTCCTGCAAGCATCGCAGCTCCGAGTGCAGTGGTCTCTTTTATCAAGGATCTATCAACGGGAATATTCAGTACATTTGCCTGCATCTCCATTAGGAAGTTGTTTCGGGTAACACCGCCGTCAACGAGAAGCTTGTTGAGCGTGATTCCCGTTTCTTTTTCCATCAGCTCAAGAATTTCTCTTGTCCTGAAAGCGATGTATTCGAGAACGGCTCTTACTATATGTGCCTTCCTCGTTCCCCTTGTTAGACCGATCATCATGCCTCTCGCTGAGGAGTTCCAGTAAGGAGCTCCCAGCCCTGTCAAGGCACCGGAGAAAAAGACTCCTCCATTGTCATTGACTTCTCTGGCAAGAGGCTCCGTATCTGAAGGGCTTTCAATAATCCCCAGTCCATCTTTCAACCAGCTTATAAGGGCTCCGGTGGCAAATATCGAACCTTCCACAGCGTAGACTGTCTCTTCCGTTGACTTCCAGCCTATTGTCGTAAGCAAGCCATGATCGGAAATCTTCGGTTTGTTTCCAATGTTCATCAATATAAATGAACCAGTCCCATAAGTACATTTCGCGTCACCGGTCTGAAAGGCCGTCTGACCGAACAGCGATGCCTGTTGATCTCCAGCTATTCCCCCGATATTTGGGCCGTAGATCGAAGGACCGAGAAGCTTACTCGATTCCACCACTTCGGGCAGAAACTCTTTCTCCACTCCAAAGAGATTGAGTAGGTCGCGATCCCATTCAAGCTTCTCGATGTTGAACAACATCGTTCTCGACGCGTTCGAGAAATCACAAACATGGAGATTCTCTCTAGTCAGATTCCAGATTAACCAGGAGTCAATCGTACCAAATCTCAATCGCCCTTTTCTTGCCGCCTCTCGAACTACCGGTACATTCTCCAGCAGCCATTCCATCTTCGTCGCGGAGAAATAGGGATCCGGCTTGAGGCCGGTCTTTCGTCTTATCAATTCTCCATGAGACTCTTCGATCTCTCTGCATCTGTCGGCAGTTCTTCTATCCTGCCACACTATTGCGTTGTAGAGCGGCTGATCAGTCACCGAATCCCAGGCAACGACCGTTTCTCTTTGATTTGTGATGCCGATTGCCGCAATTTCCCTGTATGAGATCCTGGCATCCGAGACTACTTTCTCAATTGCACCCATTGTGCTTAAGATGATGTCTCTAGGATCGTGCTCAACCCACCCGGGTTTGGGATAGATCTGCGCAAACTCCTCCTGAGCAACGGCAACTTGATACAGTTCTTCATCAAAAAGAACGGCTTTGCTGCTGCTCGTTCCCTGATCGATAGCAAGAATATACTTCATCTAACCCCTCCTATCTATGAATACGTCTTCTGAAGACGATAGCATCTTCAGGGCAAAGTTCATGGCAAACGTAACAAGCTATGCACTTACCATAATCGATATTGAACCTGCTTACGTCGATTGCTCCAGCCGGGCAGGCCCTCTCGCAAACACGACAGCTCACACACTTCTTCCTATCTATTTTCGGAAACTTTGTTACTAATCTCCTCAATAGGGATGCACCGTAAACACCGATTAAATTTGTCTCGGGGAGAGAGAGTTTTTTCGGCTCGACTTCATCTCCGACAACTTTGTAATTTCCTACTAACCCTTTCTCCCTTGCCAAACGGAGAATTGGGACCTTTGAATTTATCACTCCAAAGAGTTCTGCGATGGCATCATCTAGTGCGAAAACATCTTCTGAAATACCAATTATTCCTGGCCTTATAATCCTCCCGTTCGACGGACCGTTGCCATCCATGCCTTCTACGCCGTCGATTATTGTCAGGGACGGCTTCAAATAGCCGGCCAGATCAAGAAGCATAACCGAGAACTCCTTCATGTTTCTTACTCTGAAATGCCAACCCTGCTTCTTAACACCCGGAACACAGCCAAAAAGATTCTTGACCCCGAATGTGACCTGAGTGAGTGAATGTGTCTTGAGCTTCGGAAGATTCACCAGAAGATCGGTTTCAAGAACCGGCCTGGCAATCTCGAAGCTTCTGTACGTACCATGCTCCAGGACTACAGGAACGGGATCATCGAAATCGACAAGTGGAACGCCCAGGTCTTCGCAGACAGAGGCGATCCCGGATGCGTGGGCAGCGACTGCAGTGCTCACGCTTGCCGGAGAATCCCCGATGCTCACCTTGGCTCCCCTCTCCAGGAAGATCTCTGCAACCGCGCGCACAAAAGCAGGATTCGTGGTTACACAGTTTTCCGGAGATCTTGCCGATAGAAGATTCACTTTCAGAAGAACTTTCTTTCCCTGCAGAGTTTCGTTGAACTCGATCAGGTCCAGCCCTTCGCTAATCTTCTTCCTGCACCTTGCGTATTCTGGGCTGCTTAGGACCGCCACCCTTTTCGTTAGATTCTCGTTTTCCATAAATGATCCTCTTCCTTTTCCTTCTATCATCGACTATGCTGGACACCCCTTCGGGCAGCTTCAGCTCGGAAGAAGCAAGAGTCTCCACAATGACCTCTTCAGGAATTGAGGTGATGGCCCAGAGATCTGTGAGATAAAGTCTCTCTCCAGATCTTATCGGAGCTTTTTGAACTGCTGATTCAAGAGCCTTTCTATACCGTTCCCTGATTTCCTCTTCGGAATGATTTACCTTGTCATCCATCGTGGATCACCTCATGAAAATTATACTCTATACGTTGCCCTTGGTTTGGAAAACAGCTCCCATGATCTGTATAATTCTTCACAAGTTTCTTTTTGACCTCATTCTGAAAACACTCACTTCATTATAAAATCTAAGGGGAGGGAAGTCTATTGGAGTTTGTTGTCCTTGATACTGAAACTACCGGGCTAAGCGTAGAGCGGGGTGCAAGGCTCATAGAAGTGGCTGGGGTGCGAGTGAGAGACTGGAAGGTCTACAGAAACGACACTTTCGAATCACTAATAGACCCCGGGTGCATAATCCCGATTACAATAACTGCCCTGACGGGAATCAGCAATCTCACAGTTAAAGGGAAACCTTCGGTGGCAGACGTATTAAAGGATTTCTATTCCTTCGTGGGCGATTCGACCCTTGTTATCCATAACGCTCTCTTTGATCTCTCGTTTATAAATCACTTCGGCATTAAATCCGGGCTTGGCAAACTGGACAATCCGTATATCGACACGGTAGAAATGTCCAAGACCGTTTTCAGATATGGCAGAAACAATCTGGACATTTTGCTTGCCAGACTGGGCATAATTCCCGAATCGCGGCACAGGGCGCTTGGAGATGCTCTCGCGACAGCAGACGCTTTTATCGCGATGTTAACTAGAATTGGTAAAAACAACGTAACTCGTTTCATACGGAACGCTCACAAGTAACGATTGCAATCTTTGAATATGCGATCGCCTTTTTCCGGTAATTCTGTGGACCACTGCTGGAAAGTCTTTCACGACAAATCGCAGATTTTTCTCACTGGAAAAACCGGTTTCTTAGTCCAAATGATGCTCTTTTCTTTTTTTGAATTATCCATATATTGTGGTAAAATCATTCTTGGACACAATTTATAGAGCCCTTCATCATTAGCAGATTCATGGAGGTATTGAGATGTTGAATGTAAGAAAAAGGAATGGAGCCATAGTCGAATTCGACCTGGAGAAGATAATCAACGCCATGAAGAAAGCATTTGAGGCGACTGAAACACATTTTAACGAGGATATTCTTGAGAGGGTTGCGCTAAGGGTAGTAGCCGATTTTCAGCCGAAGGCCACCGATAATCTGGTGGACATTGAGGATATCCAGGATTCCGTTGAAAGAACTTTGGAGAGTCTAGGATTCGCTGACGTCGCCAAAGCCTATATTCTATACAGAAGGCATCGAGAAAAGCTAAGAGAACTCGATTCTTCCATGCTCGATTTCTCTAAGACAGTCAACAGTTATCTTGACATGCTCGACTGGAGAGTTCACGAGAACTCCACAGTAACCTACTCTATCGGCGGTCTGATTCTGCACAACAGTGGAACTGTGACCGCCAATTACTGGCTGAGGGAGGTATACGATCCCCAAATTGGGAATGCCCACCGCGAGGGGGACATTCACATCCATGATCTATCGATGCTCTCGGGCTACTGCGCGGGTTGGAGCCTGAGACAGCTCATAGAAGAAGGACTTGGTGGTGTACGTGGAAAGGTATCCTCCTCACCTGCAAAGCATCTATCAACGCTCGTTAACCAGATGGTCAATTTCCTCGGAATACTTCAGAATGAATGGGCAGGCGCCCAGGCGTTCTCTTCATTCGACACCTATTTGGCCCCATTTGTAAAAGTAGATAACCTCTCTTTGAAGGAAGTAAAACAGAACATTCAGTCTTTCGTTTTCGGAGTAAACACACCTTCGCGATGGGGAACACAGGCCCCCTTCACGAATGTTACTCTTGACTGGGTGGTTCCATCTAAGCTAAAGAGCGAACCTGCTATTGTCGGGGGCAAAGCTATGAACTTCACATATGGTGATTGTCAGGAAGAGATGAAGATGATTAACCGAGCCTTTCTGGAAATTCTCGACGAAGGTGATGCCAACGGACGCGGTTTCCAGTATCCGATACCCACATATAATATTACAAAGGATTTCGATTGGGACAACGAAGATGCCCAGCTTCTATTTGAGATAACCAGCAAATACGGTACTCCATACTTCCAGAACTTCATAAACTCTGATCTGGACCCGGATGATGTCAGAAGTATGTGCTGCAGGCTTCAGCTCGATAAACGAGAACTGAAGAGAAGAGGGGGAGGGCTCTTCGGCTCGGATGAGTTCACTGGGTCTATCGGCGTCGTTACGATAAACTTGCCGAGAATTGCATACCTTAGTAAGAGCGAAGAAGAGTTCTTTGCACGTCTTTCTAAAATGATGGATTTGTCGAGCAGAAGCCTTGAAATAAAGAGATCGGTAGTGGAGAAACTGAACAGTGAAGGCCTTTATCCATACACAAAGAGATATCTGAAGAACTTCGATAACCATTTTTCTACGATTGGCTTGATAGGAATGAATGAAGCAAGTATGAATGCCCGATGGATCAGAAAGACTATAGCCGAAGAAGAGGGCTATCAGTTTGCATTGAGAGTGCTGGACTTCATGAGAAACAGGATGATCGGCTATCAGGAGACAACCGACCATCTCTACAACCTTGAGGCGACACCGGCCGAATCAACGGCTTACAGGCTCGCCAAGATGGACAAAGAGAAATTCCCTCAAATACTTACTGCTGGAAAGGACAACCCGTATTACACAAACTCCTCTCACTTACCGGTAGACTACACAAGAGATATCTTCGCAGCGCTTGATCTGCAGGAGGAACTCCAACAGAAATACACAGGCGGCACCGTATTCCATGCTTTCCTTGGGGAGAGAATCTCCGACTGGCAAACCACCCGGCAGCTGGTAAAGAAGATTGCAGAGAATTATAGAATTCCGTATTTTACTATATCGCCAACCTATTCTGTCTGTCAGAACCACGGATATATAAGAGGTGAACAGTTCACATGTCCCGAATGCGGAAAGCCAACCGAAGTGTATTCAAGGATTACAGGCTACTACAGACCAGTTCAGAACTGGAACACTGGAAAACAGGAAGAATTTAAGACGAGAGAGACTTACAGAATTAGGGGAGAGAGAGTAGATGAATTTCGCAGGAATGGAGAGGGTCAGTCTAGTGGACTATCCGGGCAAAGTAGCCCTGACACTGTTTACCTCAAGCTGTAATTTCGACTGTGCTTATTGCCACAATCCTGAACTGAAGAAATCGGTAGAGGAGAAAGTTGGTGAATCAGAGGTCTTCAAGTACCTTGACAGCAGAGCGGCTCTCATTGATGCGGTTGTTATTACCGGGGGGGAGCCTACACTCAGGGCAGATGATCTGATTCCATTTGTCGAAAGACTGAAGGCCCAATTTCCGACTGTGTTGGTTAAGCTCGATACCAATGGCTGGAATTCAGGCATTCTCAGGGAGTTCCTGAATGTCATCGACTATGTCGCAGTTGATCTCAAGTCTCTGAACTATGAGCCTCTTTCTACTGTAAATCTGAAGCAAATCCAGAAGAGTATTGAATTGGCAAAGACTTTCTCCACTCATGAGATAAGGATCACAATGTTTCCACCTTACGTTCCCGAAAAGGATTTCGAAGAGCTCGCGAGGATTTGCAGCGGAGCGTCGTTGGTTTCCATTCAGCAGTATAGACCGGTTAGGGGTGTCTGCGAGACGACCCCTTATGCAGGCTCTGTGCTAAAGAGATTCGCAGATTTGCTCTCTGATCGAGTTGAGAATGTGACTGTCAGGGAGTAGGTATTGCGAAGGAATAACAAAACCGGCCGGTTGATTCCGGCCGGTTATATTTGTTCTGCGTTAGTTGTTCATTGGACGTAACTGGAGGCGAGAGAACAAGAGTTATCTCAGCTCGAAATAGAACTTGAATCCATCTCCTCCAAAGAATACTTGAGGCTCCACTCCAACTCCCAGTGGTGTTCTCCACTCGAAACCTATTCCTATCGACAGACCGAGAGTGGCGTTGTCGCCCGCGGCCGCCATCAAGTAGAGCTTGGGAATGAAGACGCTCATATCATCGGAAGGAGCAATGCCGAAGCTCTCAGTGAGAGGGACTCCTGCCTGAAGTATCTCCAGCGCATAGAATCTAGGATTAAATGCATTGGGGTTCCAGCCCTTGAGATCGGTGCTTCCACCCAGGTAGAAACGCCTGGTGACCGGCGCAACTCCGAAATAAGTCACACCTGCTCTTGTCTCACTCTCGATATAAATTCTTCCAATGATCCTGTACCAGTAATTTACAGACGCCTTCTGCTGGAGATAGCATATTCCTTCCCCAAATCCAAAGGAAAGATTTGTCTGCCCGTAGAGATTACCTCTCTTCTCCTGATAATTGTCTTCATCCCCAAAGGCAAAGGCTCCTGTTAGTATTGATACAGAGTAGTCGTTTGAATCCGTAGCCTCAAATGTTGCACTTTCATAGGTGTAAGAGAGTCCAGCAACGTAGTCTCCAAAGGGATATGTCGCACCCAGATCTACAGAACTAAGAGAAAGAATAGTGTCTGCTTGCCACGGAACATCTTTAAACAGAGTCACTTCAATGAAGGGATTGATTCCTGTTCCAAAGACGCTAAGGGTGCTTGCGCCAAATCTCAATCCCCCCCAGAAGAACTCGGGTTGGGGAAGGAACCCGAGGATTTTCTTGTCGGTCAATCTGAGAAACCGAACCCCGCCATAGAGATTAACACCGGTACCGAGGAGATTTCTCTCCCCCAAACCCATCGACATGTACTTGCCGAAATAGGGATAGATTGTCGAGCTCTCCTGAACCGTAATCACCAGCTTATAGTCGCCATTTGAGTCTCTAAGCTGAAAATATACGTCTGTAAAGAGACCGCATTCTTCCAGATTTCTCTTTGCCCTGTAGACTCTCTCGATATCCAATTCTTCACCGATCTTGAGCCCGGAAATATTGATCACCACTTGTGGAAGTGTCTTATCAACACCTGTTACTTCAATTTCAACGATTTTGTTGGCAAAAACCGTCAGAGAAAAGAAAATGAATATTACCGACAGAAGTATTCGCTTCATCTCATCACCTCACTCAAGCAACGCGTTGACTTTCGTCACAGCACTATCGAAAGCCGATTTTGGCTCTGAAACCCCTTTTCTTACCTGCTCAACAGCGTCGTAAAGAATATTCCTGATCTCAATAATATTTGTGTGAACCGGCCTGGGTCTGGCAAACTCTATCGAGTCTATTGGAGCCTTCAACTGCGGGAAGCGCTGCCAGATAAGCTGTATCTCAAGAGAACTCATTGCAGACTTCAGAACCGGCATGTATCCCGTTCCCTCATACCAGAACAATGTGTTCTTCTCTGAAACCATCCATTTGATGAAGGTCCAGGCGGCCTGAAGCTTCTCTTCTGAGAGTCCGGCCATTATTGCAAGAGAACCTCCTCCAAGCGTTGTGGTTTTCTGCTTACCTTCAGGAAGAGGGGCTACTCCCAGACTCCAGGGTATGTTCTCGAGAGCGTACCGAATTCCTCCACTCGTCATGGGGCCCATCGAGATTCTCCCCATTGTGAAGGACTGTATTCCTTCATCGATGGTCAAGTCCACCGGAGACAAACCCTCGACGAACCAACGCCTCCACGTTTCCAGAGCCTCGACTCCCTCAGGAGAGTTGATTACACACTCGGTCATATCTTCATCGAAAATCTCTCCTCCGTTCTGCCAGACAAGAGGTTCAAACTGATAGAACATGGTGTCTACACCCCATAAGAGACCATACTGAGAGGGTCTGGAATCCAGAGATTTTCTTATTGTGAGTCTTCTGGCGTATTCCTCGAGTTCCTCCCAGTTCTGAGGAGGTCTGTCTGGATCAAGTCCCGCTGCTCTGAAATGATCCTTGTTGTAAAAAAGCATAAGCGCACTGATGTTGAAAGGAAGCGCATATGGCTTTCCGTCACGAACTATTGTCTGCCAGAAGCTCTGGACAAAGTCATCGGGGTCAAGCGTAGGATCGCCGGCCAGAAGATCTGTGAGATCCTGGAGAGAATGGTCTTTTGAAAATATCTGGATGTGCTCGATGTTAACCTGTGCTACATCCGGCCCTTTTCCAGCCAGCAAAGCCGCCTTTAGTTTCGTAACGGTCTCATCGTACGAGCCCTGAAAGATTGCCCTTACAGTGATGTCCTTGTTTGCCTTGTTGAAATCAGATACGAGTTTGTCGATAATCGGCTTCTGATAATCGGACATCGAGTGCCAGAATGTGAGCGTGACAGCTCCCATTCCCGTTAGTGCAAAGATCATCAAGATAACTACCATGGTCACTCTTTTCATCTGTTCCTCCTTATCGCTATCCTTTTAGTCCCGTAAGGGTTATTCCCTTCACGAATTGCTTCTGAGCGATGAAATAGGCTATCATGATCGGAAGCGTAGCCACTACAGTTGCGGCCATAAACTCTCCCCACTGTATTCCCCCTTCAGACTTGAACATTGCTAGTCCCAACTGAACAGTTCTCATCTCAGGTTCGCTAATAATCAAGAGGGGCCAGAAGTAGTTGTTCCATGACCACATGAAAGAAAAGACTGCGATTGTTGCTATCGCGGGTTTTGTGAGAGGCAAAAAAACATTGAACAGAGTTCTTAAAGGACCGCAACCATCGATTATCGCAGCATCCTCTAGATCCCTTGGAATCGTGAGAAAGAACTGCCTCAGAAAGAAGATCGAGATCGCAGTGGCTGCGTGAGGAATAATGAGGCCAAGGTATGAGTTGTCCAGATTGAGTCTCATTACAACGAGATACTGCGGAATCATTACGACTTGCTGAGGGATCATCATAGTTGCCAGAAAGATGTAGAATATCACTTCTCTGCCCCTAAATCTCATTCTCGCAAATGCAAAGGCCGCTAGAGAGGCCGTCACAAGTTGCAAGAAAGTGGTTCCCAGCGCTACGATAGTGCTATTGAGAAGGTATCTTGCGAATGGAACTTTCGTGAAAACACTAACATAATTCTTCAGTGTGAACTCCTTCGGGATAAGAGAAAAGGGATCCATGAGAATCTCTCGCAAATCCTTAAAGGAGGTCATGAAAGACCAGAAAAACGGGAAAATCATCACAACTGCACCGGATATCAACACGAAGTACTTCAGAATCCTTCCAATCCTCTTACTCATAATGAACAGTCCTTTCAATTGTCTTTACCTGGAATGCAGTCAAAAATATCACAAAAAGGAAGAGAACAAAGGCCATTGCGGACGCATAGCCAAACCTGTAATAGGAGAAGGCCTCTCGATAAAGCCGAAACACGACAACGGAGGTTGTGTTAAGCGGTCCGCCGTCTGGAGTCATAACCATAATCGGTCCAAAGACCTGGAAGGAGCTTATGCTGAACATTATGAGAAGGAAGAACGTTGTCGGTGAAAGAAGCGGAACGGTGATCTTTCTCAACATCTGGAACCTGTTAGCTCCACTCAACGCCGCCGCTTCATAGTAAGTGGTCGGGATATTCTGAAGACCGGCCAGATAGACAACCATGGCATATCCGATATTCTGCCATATTCCCATTAGAATTATCACGAAAAGCGCTACGCTCGGCCCCTGCAGAATTCTGGGAAGCTGAATGCCTGTCCAGTTGAAAAGAATTTGAATTACGCCCTGAGGATTAGTTAACCAGTTGATGTAATCCCCGCCAAACAAGGAGATGATATGATTCACATAACCGAGTTCCGTACTGAACAGAAAGCTGAAGCCCATACCGGCAG
Source organism: Mesotoga sp. UBA5557 (assembly GCF_002425715.1). NCBI lineage: Bacteria > Thermotogati > Thermotogota > Thermotogae > Kosmotogales > Kosmotogaceae > Mesotoga > Mesotoga sp. UBA5557. Next base: position 59,514 of record NZ_DIMV01000042.1, on the reverse strand, counting down.
CTATGGGCGATGTTACTACCGGAAGGAAGTAAATCATTCGAAAGAACCCTATACCCTTCATCGTCGAATCGTTCAGAAGATTGGCAAAGAGAAAACCGATAAGGAGCGAAAAAGGGAGAACGCCGAGAATGTAATAAGCGGTGTATAACATTGAGTCCCAGAATTCGCTCGATGAGAGAATCTGTGAGTAGTTCCTCAAACCCACGAAAGTCATTGTCGGAGACAGGTCCCACTCAAAAAAGCTAATGGCAAATGAGTAAATCAGTGGATATAACAGAAAGAAACCAATAATTGCACCTGCAGGTGCAATAAATATGTAAGGAGTAGCTTTCTTCACCTGTAGACCCCCATAATGCTATTGGTCAAATACTGAAACACCAGCCCTTCCTTGAACGCCCACAAATTTCAAAATCCTGAAGACTCAACTAACTTGAGAGTCTAGTCGCACCGACATAAATACCACCCTGTCGTAGATGAAAGCCTAACGTCTTTTACAATGGGAAAATTCTCTTTGAGCTCTTCGAAGGCTTTCGGAACGAAGTTTCTGTAATCGCTTCTTTCGAAGAACTCGACAACATAGACCAAGAGATTTCTATTCGGAAAGAACTCATGAACCAGAACCTCTTTCCTGCATATTCTGCGACTCTCTCTATAAAACTTCTCCCTGCCGTCAATCTTATGACCGTGTACAACATAAGATGCAACGAGAAGATCAAAACTATTGTCTTCAAAGGGAAGCTTCTCAAAAAAGTCGCCTTGAACGACTTTGACTCCGCTTTCCTTAAGATTATGCTTCGCTATCGCTACCATGGGAGTCGAAGCATCAACAGCCGTTACTCGGTATCCCAGTTCGTCGAATGCTTTGGCAAGTGCACCTGTTCCGCAACCGATATCGAGAACGCTCTTGATGTCGTCGCCAAGTAGAGAACGATGTTCTTTCAAAAGGCTTCGATAATTCTTAAGCTGCGACTTGAAAGCAACGTTATAAAATGGGGCAATTAGTGAAAACAGCAAGACATGAGCTTTGTTTCCCATCTATCCTCCTCACTTAGATAATATCAGAAATTCTCCAGAATTCGGCAAAGCTAGATTTGTTGTTGACATTGTTAGCTGCAACCAGTATAATATATATGATTACTGCATATATAGGAGGTGACAATATGCCATTTGGATCTGGTCCTGTGAGGTTTAGAGACGGTTCCTGCAGATACTACGGCTTCGGCCCTGGATATGGAGCGGGATACGGAAGAGGAATGGGATACGGTAGGGGATTTGGACCCGGAAGAGGTTTCGGTTATTATGGACCATACGCCTACGATCAGGAGATTTCACCTGAGATGGAGAGTCAGGAACTGAAGGAGTATCAAGCGATGCTTAAGAGAGAGCTTGAGATGATCGGCGAAGAACTCAAGGAAATAGAGAAGAGATTGGAAACGCTTGAAAACACAAACAGTACTGAAGAGGAGGAGTGAGAATATGCCGTGGAGAGATGGAACTGGACCCGAAGGTTATGGGCCGATGACCGGCTGGGGCATGGGAAACTGTGCTCCCGATGATCAAGTGTCGAGGCCGACACCCGCAAGGAACTACTACCGACCATTTCCGAGGAGAAGACTTTTTCTCGGAAGAAGGATGGGTTTTGGGGGAGGATTTGGAGCCGGAAGAGGCATGGGCTATCGCTTCAGGAGATGGTGGTAGGCCTTGGTTATTGCCGTACTAAGTGGCAAGGGAGGCACAGGAAAGACAACCCTTGCCACAAACCTCGCATACGCAATATCTGAAGAGTTTGATGTTCAACTTCTGGACGCAGACGCAGAAGAACCCGATGTACATCTGTTTTTTAACCCAAAGATTGAGCATGAAGAGGAAATTGAGCTGATGCTTCCCGTAATAGACAAGGAAAAGTGCACTCGTTGCCGCAAATGCGCTGAAGCCTGCCAGTTTGGAGCACTTTCTGTTTTTGACACGGGTGTCATGGTCTTTGAATCTTTGTGTCATGGCTGCGGTTTGTGCACTTTTGTCTGTCCCGAGAAGGCAATCAGCGAGAGGCCAAAAACCATTGGAAAAGTCATGACGGGTAAGATTAACAACAAAATCGATTTTGGAATGGGAATACTGGAAATTGGAGAACCATCTCCTGTAAGGGTTATCAGAAAGCTTAAAGAGAATATCGATCGAAATAAGGTCGTCATCATTGATTCTCCCCCGGGAACGTCCTGTTCTGTGGTAGAGACACTAAGAAAAGTAGATTTCGCGATACTGGTAACCGAACCCACTCCATTTGGTCTTCATGATTTGAAACTTGCAGTTCAAATTGTAAGAGAGATGGGAATTCATTTCGGTGTCGTAATCAACAGAGATACGAATTCTTACACAATGATAGATGAGTATGCTGGTGAAGAAAACCTCGTTCTCCTCGAAAGAATACCCTTTGACCGCAGCATAGCGGAAGCCTATTCAGAAGGCAAGCTATTTACTGAGACTTCGCCATCATGGAAGATACGGTTCAAAAAACTGGCGGAAAAGATCATCTCTTCATCGGGGGTGTCATGATGTTCCAACTTGCCATAGTAAGTGGAAAGGGCGGAACTGGAAAGACAACACTTGCAGGATCGCTTTCCTCTCTTTTTGACTCAATAGTGATGGCCGATTGTGACGTAGACGCACCAAACCTTCACCTCATTCTCGAGAATAAGCAGATCGAGAGATTTGAATACTATGGTGGCAAAAAGGCCGAAATTTCTGATCAATGCATATCATGCGGACTCTGCGAGAAATTCTGCAGGTTCGATGCGATTATCAGGGGAGGTCCTTACTCAATCGATCCCTACGCATGTGAGGGATGCGGCATGTGTGTGGCTGTCTGCCCGGCAGACGCGATTTCACTCAAAGACAATAAATCGGGCGATTACTTCTTGTCTCAATCGAATGAAATCCCTCTTGTCCACGCTTTATTGACTCCAGGGGAAGAGACTTCTGGAGGGTTGGTGGCCGAGGTCAGAAAGCTGGCAATTAATGTCGCAGAGAGAGAAAAAAGAGAAGTAATTGTGATCGATGGTGCCCCGGGAATCGGGTGCCCCGCAACTTCATCGATTACCGGGGCAACTTACGTTCTTGCAGTTGCCGAACCGACTGTTTCTGGAAACCACGATCTTGCAAGGATAGTGGAGACAATAAAACATTTCAAGAGAGACTTTGGAATAGTTATAAACAAATGGGATTTGAATACATCCAAGAGCGCTTTCATAGAGTCCTGGTGTGGAGCCAACGGTATAGAACTGCTCGGCAAGATTCCCTTTGACGAGCAGGTAGAGAAAGCGACGATTATGGGGAAACCGGTTGTTGCAATGGAAGACTCTACGGCAGCGCAAGCAATAAAGCGAATTGCCTTGAGGTTGAAACGGAAAATTTCCGGAGGTGTAGAAGAATAATGAAAATAGCTATCCCAGTGAAAGAAAAGAGTATCAACAGCATCCCAGACGATAGATTTGCCAGAGCTAAGTTCTTTCTGCTGTATGACCCGGAAACGGGAAGCGAAGAATATGTAGAACCAGACAACAGTGTGGCGCACGGTGCCGGACCTATGGCAGTAAATATGCTCACAAAGCAAGGGATAGACACAATAATAGCTTTCCATCTTGGAGGCAACGCCATTCAAGCTATAGAAGCAGCAGGCATGGCCTTCTATGAAGCCTTTGTCGGCACGGCAAAGGAGAACATTGAAGCTGTTCTTAGCAGAAGGAAAAAATAAATCCACGGGCCTATCCTCTGATATCCCGATCCCTATGTCACTCATTGAGGCTTTTGTATGCCTGGATTTTGTCTAAGCAAATAGATTCACTTCAAATAGAGCGCAAGAGAATTCCGAGCATCTTACTCTCTGCCGGTTGTAAGCGGTGTAAAATACACTGAGAGGTGATACCGGTGAGAAAAGAGGAACTTGCAATGCAATTTGACTTGCTCTCGAGACTTCTCAAGGTCATAAGAGACAACCCGTTCAAAGTGAGAACCTACGAATTCGCCGCAAGAATAATCAGATCAAATTTGCCGGAAGGCCGTCTCTCAGATGGTGACATAACAAAGCTTTTAGAAATAAGAGGCATTGGAAAGGCCGTAGTGGACAAATCTCTCGAGTACCTACAGAAGGGTGAGATCAGCAAGGTATGTGAGATAAGTGATGAAATGCCCTCGCCAATATACCTTCTCACCTCTCATAACCTTGTAGACGCTGAAGTAATTTCCTTCATGTGGAAAGATATGGCGATCGTTGAGCCACAGGAAATAATCTCCTTTCTTACTAGTAGAAAGGAGAGTCTGAAGCTTTCATCCGACAGACTCTCCGAAATTGAGGCCTTACTTGAAGGTCCAAAGGCCTCTGAGAACTAAATGAAGTAGATTTCGGAATACTTATCGATGACATACTTCAAGAAATAAGAAGAATCTAGCTCCTTTCCCGTCGCTACTTTGAGAAGCCTCTCCGGTTCATGCTTTCTGCCTACAGCATGAATATTCTTTCGCAACCAGTCTACAAGAGCCAGAACGTCTCCCTTCTCAATCCTCTTTTCGAGATTTGGGATATCCTGTCTTGCTTTCGCGTACATTTGAGCGGCGTAAAGGTTTCCAAGCATATACGAGGGGAAGTATCCGATCATTCCCGATGGCCAATGAATGTCCTGCAGCACACCGTCCCGGTTGCTCTCAGGTTCAATTCCCAGGTATTCTCTCATCTTTGCATTCCAGGCAGCCGGAAGCTCAGACACTTTCAAATCACCTTTCATCAACGCTTCTTCAAGCTCAAACCTTACCATGATATGAAAGTTGTATGTCACTTCGTCGGCTTCTATTCTTATCAACGAAGGTTTGACATTGTTTACAGCTCTATAGAAGTCACCAAGCGAAACACTCCTGAAGTTTGACGGGAAAGCCTTCTGAATCTGAGGATAGAAAAACGATAGAAACTCCTTGCTTCTTCCCACTATGTTTTCCATCATTCTTGACTGCGATTCGTGGATTCCTAATGAACATGCACCATATATAGGTGTATCTTTCAGAGAAATCGGCAGCCCCTGCTCATAAATTGCGTGACCCCCCTCATGGATAGATCCAAACAATGAGGGCGTGAACTCTTCGATCACGTACTTGGTAGTCACTCTAACGTCATTCACTCCAATGCCAATCGTGAATGGATGGACAGTCTCATCCAGCCTACCTGCATCGAAGTCATAGCCAATGAATTTCAAAGCCCTTCTGCTGAGCTTCTCCTGAGCCCTCTTGCTGAACATCCCTTGAAGGATTGACGTGTCAGGATGTGTGCCTTTATCCAATATCTTTTTTACGAAGGGTATTAGTTCTGATTTCAGTGGTTCGATGACCTTCCGTAGCTTTCTTGCCGTCATCCCTTCTTCGTAACCTTCGAGTAGCGCATCATAGGGGTTTTCTTCATAACCATACAGTTCTGCCATTTCTCTAGAAAGATCGACAATCTCTTCCAGATATGGCTCCAAGCTGCTAAAGCTGTTTTCTTTTCGCGCTCTCTCCCATACCCTTTCACTCTTAGACGTTAGGACGGAAAACCTATGATGAAGCTCAGGTGGAATTGACCTGGCCCTTTTGTATGCTTTCGTAGCAACTCTGACCATTGCTTTTTCATCATCTGTTAATCCTTCTTGGGTTGCTCTTTCGTTCAATTGGCTTAACAATGCTCCAAATTCATCTGAGACTGCCTTCTTGAATGCAAGAGTTGATACATAACCTAGAGCCTCCGCCCTATTCTCGGCCCCTTTAGGGGGAATGTAAGTCCTCAAATCCCAGACCATCAGGGCCGCTGCATTCTGAAGATAGGAGATCTCGGAGTATTCTGATTTAAGCTGATCTATTAATTCCAAAACTGCACCTCCAATTCGATGAATTATATCATGGTCCGACTCGGCTATTCTAAGAGCCTCTTAAGTATCCTCATCCATTACGAATCACGAAAGCTGCTTCGCCTTTCTTCCGCCGTATGAGATAGCAAGGATAGCAAGAGAAGCGAAGTAAGGTAAAGACAATAGTAACTTAGGAGATATTTCTGTGGAAACTTGCAGGAAGATGGAGAGTTCTGTAACAAAGCCCAACATGACAGCCGAAACAACTACAAGAAGCGGGTTCTTTCTCCCCATTATTACGGCAACAAGAGCCAGCCATCCGCGCCCCCCAGACATATTGGATACAAAGGCTCCTAACGGTATGGAAAGTGCTGAACCGGCCAAACCCGTGAACACTCCACTGCCAATGTATGCTATGAATCTCATTTGATCTACTCTAACACCGCTGTAAAAGGCGCTTTCATCGTCATACCCACAGGCCCGCAATTTCACCCCAACCACCGTCTTCTTGAAAAGATAGAAGAGAGCAAATGGAGTGGCAAAGGCGATTAGATCAAAAAAACCGAGTCCATTCAACCAACCAAATACAGTACCGCCTAAGACATCAATAGAAAGAGCGGCAGGCCTGGGGGAACCTCCGAAGACAATTGTGCCTTTACTACTGAACCAAACGTCCGTCAACACTACAGTCAATCCGACGGATAGAAGGTTGACCGCAATTCCGACAACAAAGAGATTCGCCTTCAGAAATCTCACTGCAAAGTAGATAAGCGATGAAAGAATGATCGACACAATAATAGAAGCAAGAGTTCCGAGAAGGATGCTACCCGTGGTCGATGATATTACTACTGCAAAAAACGCACCTGAGAGAATTGTACCCTCAAGTCCAATATTGAGCCATCCCGAAACCTCTGTCAGCAATCCTCCGCTTGCTGCAAGAACGATAGGCGTCGAATTCCTTATTGTGTCACGTACTATGGCTTCAAACATATCTTCTTCTCCTGAAGCTCACGGGAGCAAGTGCCTCTGCAGTGACTAGAAAGAAGACCACTGCCTGGACTATCTTAGCCAGTTCAGGCGTGACACTCGCTTCAATAGATGATATCTGTGCTCCGCTTTCCAGGTATGCAAAGAACAGAGCTGCAGGAATAACAAACAACGGGTGATTTCTTGCGATAAGGGCAACCGCTATTCCATTCCATCCGTATCCGGCCGAGAAACCCCTCATAACTCTACCGTGTGCGCCTATTACATCGATTATCCCTGCGGTGGAAGCAAGTCCCCCACTCAGAAAGAGAGACCAAAAAATGACTTTGCTGGTATTCACACCTGAATAACGAGCGAACATCCTGTTCTTGCCCGAAATTCTTAATTTGAAGCCTTCTCTAGTCCTGAACATGAGAAACCAAAGAACAAAAGCGACTATCAGTGAGAAAAAGATCCCAGTATGCAGACTTGAAGGTTGCATGAGTCTTGAAAACCTGAGATTCGCGGGCAAACTTAAGGATGCCGCAAGTCCCGACTGTCTGTCGTTGAAAGGTCCCTCAACGAAATAGTCTACGACAAGAATTAGCCCATTGCTGAGCAACAGAGAAGAGATTAGCTCACTGACACCCATACGAATTTTGAGGACGGCTGACAAACTTGCCGCCCCAGCCCCAAACAAGAAACTCACCAGGATCATTGCCGTAATCCCTAGAGTACCAGACAAATTACCCGATAGAAGTATACCTGTCGCAGTCCCGACAAATGCCCCGAGATATACCTGCCCTTCAATGCCAAGATTGAAGGAAGACGAACTGAAGGCTATTGAGGCTGCAAGCCCGGTGAGGATAAGTGGAATTGCATTTGAAATAAGATTGCCAAAGTAAAACCTGTCTGAAAAGACGGAAAGGAAGAATGATCGGGCCGAATTGATGGGCTCTTCACTCATCAAAACTACGAGTAATAGCCCGGCAATCAGTGCAATACCTATAACAAGGAGTGATCTTCTCAAATCTTGAAAGCTTGTCATCTTCGATCTTCCCTCAACGTTCCAGCAAAATGCTCTCCTATTGCCTTCTTGCTGAGTGCTGGTCCGTTCGCTCCGGAAAAGACTATCCTTCCCTCTGACATCACAACAACTCTATCCGCCACAATTAGAGCTTCGTCAAGATCAGAAGTGAATATCACAATGGCCATCTTCTCTTTAATACTCTCTAGAGTGCTGCGCAGCTTCTCCAGATGTCTGACATCGAGCCCTCTAAAAGGCTCTCCCAGGAGAAGAAGCTTTGGCTCCGAGCTGATCTCTCTAGCTAGCAGCAACTTTTGCAGGTTTCCACCAGACAAAGTGAAAACCGGATCGCCGATACTGCCAAACACAACACCATACTTAGAAAGCAGTTCCCTCGCATAGTTATCCATTTCTCTGCCCGAAACAACCCAGCCTCCACTGAGGACTCTCTGAATAACTAGATTGTCCCGTATCGATGAACCTCTACAACTCGCCAACTTATCTCTGTCTGAAGGTAGCGAAGCCACTCCGAGTCTTCTGAGTCTATGCGGCGGTAGATTGGTAACGTCAATTCCGCCGAGCAGGATTCTTCCAGAAATCACCTTTCTAACTCCGAATAGTCCTTCTTGAAGCTCCTCCTGGCCATTGCCGGCCACTCCCGTTATAGCGATAAGCTCACCCTTTCTAGCCTCGAAAGATACATCCCTGACTGCATCTGACCCTTCTACAGAAGACTCTACACAGATCTTCTCAACTTTTAGAACGACCTCTTCCGACAAGGAACTCCGGACAGAAGACCCGGGAGATTCTTCTCCGGCCATCAAATCGTAGAGTCCTTCGACCGAGATCTCATCTTTCCTGAAACTGCCTACTATAACCCCTGATCGAATCAGGTAAATCCTGTCGGACACAGAATAAGCTTCCCGAAGCTTATGAGTAATGAACACAATGCTCTTACCTTCACCCTTAAGTTTGTTGAAGGTTTCGAACAACTCTGCCTTCTCGTTTTCGGAGATCAGAGCGGTCGGTTCGTCGAATATTAAGATATCTGGCGAGTTCTGAAGCAGCCTCAGGATTTCCACTCTCTGTCTCTCTGCCAAGGAAAGAGTTCCAACTTCTCTATCCAGAGGCAGCTGTAACTGATATCGTCCTATCAACGTCTCAATGTATTCTCTGTAGCTTCTCGCCGTTCTTTTCAACCTATTCGCTTTACGTGCGATCAGAAGATTTTCAAGAACAGTAAGCCTGTCGATTACTCTCAGATTTTGCGGAACCATCCCAATGCCCATTTTTAAAGCCTGTGAAGGGTTCGACGGAGAGTACGGCTCTCCTTTGAGAAGCATTGAGCCACTGTCTGGTTTTTCTATTCCGACAATTGCCTTCATGAGTGTTGTCTTTCCCGCAGCATTCTCTCCCAGAAGCGAGATTAACTCGCCCGGGAAAAAGGAAAGCGTCACTCCGTTTAAAGCTTTTGTTCCGCTCGTCTCATAAGTTTTCTTAAGATCCGATACTTCCAAAATCGGCTTAGACAACTCAGCCCCCAAGTAGTGATTTTCCCTCTACAATGTTACCATCACAAAAGAAAAGCGGAAAGCTATTTAAGCTTTCCGCTTCTATTAGAAGTACCTACTCAAGCCAACTCCTCTTCCTGTAAACGAGAAGGGATTGAAGCTTCTTCCACCTGCAGATTTGCATACATGTCAAGACCCGTTCCGGCAGGTATAAGCTGACCTACAATTACATTCTCCTTCAGCCCCTGAAGGAAGTCTGACTTACCCGCAACAGACGCCTCGGTGAGAATCTGAGGCGTTTGCTGGAACGATGCGGCCGACAGCCACCCTTCACTCTCAAGAGATGCCTTTGTGATCCTTAGAAGCTTTCGCTTGAACTTAATGGGATCTTTCGGCATTATCTGGATCTTCTTCTCGGGAATTACCGTATCGGGGTTGAAGTCATCGACCAGCTTCTGATACTGATCCTCATCCACATCATAGATCAATATCTGCTTGATTCCGCCCTTCAATATCTGATTCAGGAGCTCTTCCGTAATCGGCTCGGCCTCGGCTGCAATCTTATGTATCTTTCCATCTTCATCTTCGCCTAGGACTCTCCTCGCCAACCGCTTGTCGATTACGTATTCCCTGTTTTCGCCAACTCTACTGTTGGCTTCCTCTATAGACTTGTTAATCTTCCTAATTTCTACTATGTCGAGAAGATCCCCGGGTAAAAAGTCGGTATCTCCCGGATCGGTTATCTCGACCTTCGAAAGCATCTGTCTGATGATAAGTTCAAAGTGCTTGTCGTGAATTTCGACTCCCTGTTCGGCATAAACCCTCTTGATCTCTGTCAGGAGGTATAGCGCCGTCTGAACGAGGCCTAGCTTTTCCATAAGTTTCCTTGGCCTCACCGTTCCAGTTGTTATGGCCTCTCCTTCTGTGACTTTGTCACCAATCTCGATTTTTGGCTTTATGCTCGAGGAGAGATCGTATTCGCTGATGCCTCCGGTCTTCGTTTCGATGTAGACCTTTCTCCTACCCTTGTCGTCAGGGACGAGATCCTTCACGAACCCGCTATCGCCCTTTTCTATAAAGAGCGCCTCAGGATCCTTGAGCTTCTTTCGGGCCTCAAACAATTCCTCTGCCCTGGGAAGACCTCTGGTGATATCCTGTCCAGTCGCTATACCGCCAGTGTGGAATGTTCTCATCGTGAGCTGTGTACCCGGCTCTCCAATTGACTGGGCAGCAACTACACCTACGGATTCTCCAACATTCACTATTTCATGGTTTGAAAGATCCATTCCATAGCACATAGCACAAACACCACTTTCGGATTCACAAGTAAGAACAGACCTGACCTTTATCGTCGGTCGGACTAAGACCTTGTCGATCTCGTTCTTCTGCAGCTTCTTGGCAGTGAGCTCGTCTATCTTCTCCTGATACTTGACAAGCATTTCCTTGTTACTGTTCTTTATTGGATCACCTGCAAATACCTGACCGACGCAGGGGAAGATAACAACTTTCACTTCTTCGATATCCGAGTTCTTTAGCTGGTGCAAAATATCGCTGCCGATATGGGTTCCCGCTTTGTATTCCTTATCGTTTATTGTGATGGTTTCTGCCAGCTCTGTATAGTTGATCAACCGGGTCACTTTCGGAATACTAAGCACTTCTTCTCGCGCAACTTCGACTTCGGTCCTGTAGTTCGAAAGGAAAGCCGCATCTTCATCTCTGATCATTGTATCGCGCAAGTATTCCTTTCCCGTCTTCCCATTCTTAAGAGCTCTTCCAGTCAGCGGGTTGATGATATCTGACGCAAGAACTCTTCCAAAGAGAAATTCTTCGAGCTTCTCTATCGTTACTCCGTCTGCCATGAGCTCTATGGCTTCAATGCCCTCGTGAGTTCCACAGTTCGGAGTCGTTACGGTTATAGTCTGGGAAACGTCTACAAGTCTTCTGGTGAGATAACCTGCAAACGACGTTCTTAGTGCCGTATCGGCAGAACCCTTTCTGGCTCCATGGGTAGATGTGAAGAATTCGAGCTCCGTAAGTCCATCTCTAAAGTTTGACTTTATCGGTACTTCGATCGTTTTTCCCGATGGATCTGCCATCAGACCTCGCATACCTGCAAGTTGCTTAAGCTGGTCGATATTTCCTCTGGCTCCGGAGTCAACCATCATATAGATTGGATTGAAGGGATACTTCTCGAACTCTGCGTATGTCTTCTCCATTATCTCCTGAGTGGTATCTGACCAGATTCTGATTATCTCCTGTGTTCTGCCCTCTTCTGTGAGAAAGCCTGACTTGTACAGATTCTCGATCTGATCTACCCTCTCCTGCGCGGCCTCTATAACCTTGTCCTTTTGCGGATACACAACAATGTCGTTTATTGATATTGTGAGCCCGGAAGCAGTCGCGTAATGGAATCCAAGAGACATCATGTCATCCAGAAGGTCTGCGGTTCTGTCTATTCCATATTCGTGGAAGCAGTCGTAGATTAGCTTCTTTATCGCTTTCTTGTTGAACTTCTTCATGTAGTCCCTAAGCTTTTCAGGAACTATGGTGTTGAAGATTATCCTTCCTACCGTTGTTAGCGTGAGATCTCCGGATGAGGGATCTAGCTGAACAAGAATAGGATCGTGAAGTGATATATATTCCATGTCGTAAGCAAGAAGCGCTTCTCCCGGAGAAGAGAACTTCCAGTCAACCCATTCAAGGGCCTTCTGCCTAACCATCCTCCTCGCTTCAACATCGGAAATCTTCTCATCTTTGAGGAGGGCTGAGTAGTAATCCATTACCTCTTTCTCTTTCTTCTCATGATCGTGGTCAACGGTCGTGAGATAGTAAACACCGACGATTATGTCCTTGCCTGGCATTGAAATAGGCTTGCCGCTGGCAGGGGAAATCACGTTGTATCTGCTCAGCATAAGGAACTTCGCCTCTGCCTGCGCAGCTGCGGATAAAGGCACGTGAACAGCCATCTGATCGCCGTCAAAGTCTGCGTTGAAAGGTGCGCAGACAAGCGGATGAAGCTGAATTGCGTTTCCTTCGACCAATTTGGGTATGAAAGCCTGTATGGATATCCTGTGAAGCGTCGGTGCCCTGTTGAGGAGAACGGGGTGTCCCTTGATCACATCTTCGAGGACTTCCCACGCTTCGGGCATTTCCTTTTCTATGATTGTTTTCTTTAGTTTTCTCGCCGTCTTGCTCGATTCACTTCCGTGAAGCAGCTTTGATAGAACGAACGGTTTGAACAACTCCATTGCAACCCTCTTGGGGATTCCACATTCATGAATCTTCAGGTCCGGCCCAACGACGATGACCGCTCGACCGGAGTAATCTACCCGCTTTCCAAGCAGATTCCTTCTGAATCTCCCCTTCTTGCCCTTCACCAGGTCGGTGAGAGACTTCAAAGGCCTTCCCGATTTGTCGGATACTGCTTTTCCCACCCTACCGTTGTAGATTAGGGAGTCAACTGCCTCCTGAAGCATCCTCTTCTCGTTTCTGATTATTATGTCGGGAGCCCCGATCTGCAAGAGTTTTGCAAGCCGGTTGTTTCTGTTTATGACCCTTCTGTAGAGGTCATTGAGATCGGTTGTAGCAAACCTTCCACCTTCGATTTGAATCATAGGTCGAAGGTCTGGCGGGATTACCGGAACAACATCCATTACCATCCATTCCGGCCTATTGCCAGAGGCTATGAAGTCCTTGACATACTTGAGTCTTCTGAGAAGCTTGAGAGCCCTGGCACTGCTTTTGGGAATAGTCTTCAATTCATGTTCTATCGCTACCTGTAGCTCTTCGAGATCCATGCCCTGCAATAGTTTCTTAATTGCAGCAGCACCGTAATCACAGGTTACTTTGCCCGGGTAAAGCTCTTTGTATGCCTCATATTCGTTCTCTATCAAGACTTCACCGATCGTTCTTCCTGTCTCCTCCGAGACTGCAGGGTCGATCTCGGTGATTATGACTATAGGTCTATCGCTCTCGGTATCTGTTTCAACTTCGAACTTGCCGGGATAGTACTCGTCGAAGATCTTATACTCAGTCGCCGAAAGAACTTCATCTTCAAAAAGGAATCTGTCGGCAAGGGTATCTCCCTTATGAACTTCATCCTCATTCTGGACATATATAAGGGCGCCTTCAAAGACCGGGTACTTCTTCTCTATCCCAGTCTCATCCTTGACGATTATCCAGTTCAGTTCTCTCTCGGTACTGCTGTCGATCCTCTCGATCGTCACTTTTCCGTCAATGTCCGTTGTAACCGGTCCGTGAGGGTTTTTTACCTTGTAACCTTGCTCTACTTCGAAGCTGAGTTTCTTCGTGTATATTTCGTATTCGGTCTGGTACATCGTCATTCCAGGGAAGAAGTCCGTCTCCTTAGGGTCTGTCACGACATAAAGTCTCTCTATAACCCTCTTAGATCCGTAATAGATGATGTTCTCGAGATCCTTCGCAGGAATGTTCAAAAGTGAAGAAAGAACACTAGGCGCACTCTTCAAGTACCAAACATGAGTAACAGGAGCGGCGAGCTCAATGTGACCCATTCTTCTCCTGCGAGCCTCTTTAGATTCGACTCTCACACCACAACGTTCACATACTGTACCCTCGTACTTTTTACCCTTGTACTTTCCGCATGTACATTCGTAGTCTTTTGTCGGACCAAAGATCTTCTCACAGAAGAGTCCGTCTCTCTCCGGTTTGAATGTACGATAGTTAATCGTCTCGGGCTTCTTGACTTCCCCGCTTGACCAGCCCTTGATTCTATCCGGCGACGCGATATCAATTTCCAGCTTATTGACTTTTCTCTTATACGCGCTTACTGGCATCTGCTTCCCTCCTTGAGGGGTAGCTCCCTTCTATTGATCCTCATAGTTTATCCACATCCAGCTCGACATTGTTCTGGTCAAAAACTTTGACGTCGAGTGAAAGCCCCTGAAGTTCCTTTATAAGAACCTTGAAACTCTCAGGTATTCCTGGCTCGGGGATGTTGACTCCCTTAAGTATTGCCTTATAGACATCATTTCTTCCTTTGATGTCGTCAGATTTAATTGTGAGCATTTCGTTCAGAGTGTGGGCCGCTCCATATGCCTCAAGCGCCCAGACTTCCATCTCACCAAATCTCTGACCTCCAAAGTGAGCCTTTCCACCTAGAGGCTGCTGATGTATGAGTGAATAGGGACCTGTAGATCTTGCGTGAATCTTGTCCTTCGCTATATGAACTAGCTTGAGCATGTACATTATTCCTACCACTACCGGGTAGTCAAAAGGCACGCCAGTCCTACCATCTCTTAGGGTAACTTTACCTGTCTTCAGCTCTTCGCTGTCACCGGCTTCAAGTCCAAACTCTTTTCTAGCCTCGTAAAGCTCATTCATGATCTCTTCTTCTGTAGCCCCATCAAAGATTGGTGTCGCAAAGTAACGATTCGTAAGTTTCCCAAGCCAACCGAGATGTGTCTCGAGCACCTGCCCGACATTCATCCTCGACGGAACGCCAAGAGGTGAAAGAACAAGCTGTATAGGAGTTCCGTCAGGAAGGAAGGGCATATCCTCTTTTGGGATTATATTCGAAACGACACCCTTGTTGCCGTGTCTACCCGCAAGCTTGTCTCCTACATCCAGCGGCTTTCTGATACCAACGAAGACTTTAACAAGCTTGTTTATGCCCGAACCGAGTTCAGAAACCTCTTCCTTCTCGAAAACCTTGACGTCGATGACTCTACCTTCAACACCATGAGGGAGTTTCAACGATGAATCCTTGACATCCCGTCCCCTGTCTCCAAAAACCGACCTGATAATCTTCTCTTCGGGGGTGGTCTCGGATTCGCCCTTTGGAGTCACCTTTCCAACAAGAATATCCTGAGACGTGACATATGCTCCTACTCTCACTATACCGCTCTCATCTAGATTCTTCAGAGACTCTTTCGAGACATTTGGAATATCAGCAGTTATCTCTTCGGGACCAAGTTGAGTATCCCTGGCGATTGTTTCATACATCTCAACATGAATAGTTGTGAAAATGTCGTCTTCGAGAAGCTCCTGGTTGACGAGAATGGCGTCTTCGAAGTTGTACCCCTCCCAGGGCATAAAAGCTACAAGAACGTTCTTACCCAGTGCAAGCTCTCCCATCTCGGTCGATGGACCGTCGGCGATAGGAGCGCCCTTTTCCACGACTTCACCAACCGAAACAATTGGACGCTGGTTTACCGCGGTATCCTGATTGGTTCGAACAAACTTATACAACGTATAGACATCTTCAATTGCTCTTCCTTTGTCGTCAAGTTCTGACTTTCCCTTTTCGTCTATTCTTTGCACAATGATTCTTCTTCCATCGACGTTAACAACTTTACCCCGATGCTTCGCTAGAACTACATATCCGGAGTCTCTTGCAGCTACTCCTTCGACACCGGTGCCGACTATAGGAGCTTCAGACTTGACAACAGGAACCGCCTGTCTCTGCATGTTAGATCCCATCAGTGCTCTGTTTGCGTCATCATTTTCGAGGAACGGGATCAAAGAAGTCGAGATTGAGACAATCTGCTTGGGGGAGACTGACATGAAGTCTACTTCCTCCCTCATAACATATCTCACTTCACCGGCGTAACGAATCTCTACGTTTTCATCGGCAATACACCCGTTGTCGTCCATTTTAACTGTGGAGTGAGCGATATTGTAACTTTCCTCTTCATCTGCTGCGAGATAAACGATATCTTCAGTAACGAACCCCTTCTGCACCTTCCTGTAAGGCGTGAGAATGAAACCATACTTGTCTATCTTCGCAAAAGTTGCCATTGAGGTCATAAGACCTATATTTGCGCCTTCAGGCGTCTCTATAGGACACATCCTCCCATAATGAGAGTGATGGACGTCACGCACCTCAAACCTCGCGTGTTCCCTCTTCAAACCTCCCGGTCCTATTGCAGACAATCTTCTCTTGTTCGTCAATTCAGCCAGAGGATTTACCTGGTCCATGAACTGCGAAAGCTGACTTGTTGCAAAGAATTGATGCAGCGTGGTCATGAGAGTTCTTACGTTAACCAGGCTCTGCACCGAAATCTTGTCGAAGGAAGTGTATATCGTAAGCTTCTCTTCGAGAAGCTTATGGATCTTCATAAAAGCCTTCTCAAACTCAGTTTCCATAAGCTCGCCCACTGTTCTTACTCGCTTGTTTCCCAAATGGTCTTTGGTATCGAGAAGTTCGGGACGGCTTTCTATCTCTGTCAAGTGCCTTGCAGCAAGTACAACATCTAGAACAGTGAGAACGCTCGACTCTTCGGCATAGTCGGTGTCTTTCGAAACCTTCTTTCCTTCGATCTCCTTGAGATAGTCTTGATAGACTTTCTTAAGTCTGCTGTTGACCTTGTACCTTCCAACGTTTGAGAAGTCAAAGCGGTCCGGACTGAAATAAAGGTTAGTAATATAACTCTTTGCAGCATTTATCCTCGGAATTTCGCCCGGCCTAAGCTTCCTGAAAAGCTCTATGTAAGCGTCGTCCTCAGTCATACCTTCACCGTATGTCTTCTGCAAAGCGCTGAAGGTCTTCATAGCTATAGGAAGCGGCATCTTGATGGTCTTCACATCGGCTTCAATTGCCCTTGCAATAATATCCTCTGTAAGAAGTGTTCCTTTCTGAGCTATCAAATCTCCTCCGGGAGTCTTGACATCTTCAAGAATCATGCTTCCGACACTTGCGAGCAATTCGTCCTCATCCGACCCGTCATATTCATGTTCGAAAAGTCTCAGTAGATCAAGATCATTCTCGTAACCCAATGCCTTCAAGAAGACGAAGAAGTTCAGTTTCCTTCTTCGGTCGATCCTCGCCTGCATTATCTGCTTGTTAGGGTTAAGAAGTATCTCAAACCAGGCTCCCTTTACAGGCAGAAAATGGGCAACATAAATCGGCAGAGAACCAGACACTGCCTTTGTCGGTTCGTCAACAAAGTAGACACCCGGCGACCTTACAAGCTGATTGACTATTACTCTCTCCGCTCCGTTAATTATGAAAGAGGCGTTATCAGTCATATAAGGCAAGTATCCGAAGAAAGCCTCTTCCTCCTTGATCTCTCCTGTATAGAGGTCGGTGATTCTTACGGTCACATAAAGCGAAACGGAATAAGTTAGCCCCTTGTCTTTGCACTCCTGGATGGAATGCTTTGCCTCGCCGATTCTAGTTGAAACAAAATCCAGAGAGAAGCCTTTCTCGCCCTTCTTAAGATCCGAACGCTGAATTTGCGATTTGATTGGAGAATACTTCTTCAGAACACTCAGAAGACCTTCATCGATGAACCATTCAAAGGAACGAGTCTGGATCTCAATGAGATTCGGAATTTCAAGAGGTTCATACACTCTTCCAAAGACCCACCGCTCTCGTTTGCCAAAATTGGCCTTTCTCATCAGATCACCTCTCGTATGTTTGAGCACACCAAACCCACATCAGAGCATCATCCCTGATGTGGGTGTATTTATTATACAGACAATATGTAACCAGACAATTGCCCAATTACTTCAGTTCGACTTCGGCGCCAGCCTCTTCGAGCTGCTTCTTCAGTTCTTCGGCCTCCGCTTTCGGAAGGTTCTCCTTCACAACACCCTCTGGACTGCCGGCCTTTTCAACAAGATCCTTTGCTTCCTTGAGTCCGAGTCCGGTAATTGTTCTAACGACTTTAATGACATCGATTTTCTTGGCCCCAAAAGACTTCAAAACAACCTTGAATTCAGACTGCTCCTCTTCTTCCTCGACCGCTACTCCGCCCGCTACAGGCCCTGCTGCAACTGCCATAGGTGCTGCTGCACTGACTCCAAATTCATTTTCAAGTGCTTTCACCAGTTCCGAAAGTTCTGAAACTGTCATTTCTTTTATTGCGCTTATAAGTTCTTCCTTAGTCATCTTACCACACCTCCACCTGAATCATTCAGCTTTTTTATCCTTAATTGCATTTAGAGCATACAGGAACTTTGTCAATATTCCGTTCAGAGTATATACAAGACCGGTTATCGGGGCGGCGAATCCTCCAACGACCATTGCGATCAACTGATCTCTAGACGGAAGCTTCGCCAACTCAGAAGCCTGGCTGCCGGCAAAGTATCTGCCTTCAAGATACCCTGATTTTATCAACGGAAGGGTCTTGTTATTCTTGTTGAACTCAGTGATTATCTTTAGCGCTGAGACCGGGTCTTCGTCCTCGACAGTCAGTACCGCCGTAGTTCCGATGATTGACTCTTTCCATTCACTCTCGTCGAACCCGGCCTTGTTCAGAGCAAGCCTGACCAATGTATTCTTCTTTATTGTGAACTGAGCTCTATCGTCGTACTTTTCGTAGAGCTTGTCCCTGAAAGCAGTGATACCGTCAACCTTCATACCCTTGTAGTCGGCGAACAGAATCAATGAAGACTTTTTGTAGGCTTCTGTTAGGCTCTCAACGATTTCTTCCTTTCTTTCTCTGGTTAGCACTTCTTGCACCTCCTTTCAAAAAAGCGGCCCCAAATCGAGGCCGCAGAAGGCATTCACTTCTACTTACCTCGGTAGGTGGCTTACGCTCTTAATAACCTACTGTCTTTGGCAGTGAGTACATATATGCTTGGGTATCTTAAGCTATTTCTCGGTTTCTTTAACAAAGTAGACCTTTATTCCTGCACCCATGGTTGTAGTGAGGAATACCTTTTGAACAAACCTTCCTTTTGAACCGGATGGCTTCATCTTCATTATTTGATCGAGAGCTGAAACGAAGTTTTCGCGCAGCTTCTCCTTGTCAAACGACTTCTTTCCGACGGGCAGATGTAGATTACCGGTCTTGTCGTTCTTGACTTCGATCCTCCCCGCCTTAAAACCCTTCACGGCATCTTCAACGTCTGTTGTCACAGTTCCTGCTTTCGGAGACGGCATCAGACCCCGGGGTCCCAGAACTTTCCCCAATCTACCTATGTCTCTCATCATGTCTGGTGTAGCTATCGCGACATCGAAATCGGTCCAGCCACCCTGAATCTGCTGAACCAAATCGTCGGATCCAACAAAATCCGCGCCAGCCTGCTTGGCAACTTCTGCCTGCTCCCCCTTCGCAAACACTAGAACCCTAACATTCTTTCCAGTTCCGTTAGGAAGAGAGATAGTACCTCTGACCTGTTGATCTGATTTGGCTGGATCTATCCCGAGCTTTATGTGCATCTCAACCGTTTCGTCAAACTTTGTCGACGGAAAACTCTTCAAAAGCTCGATTGAATCCTCCACAGAGTAAACCTTATTTCTGTCAACGGATTTCCTCGCCTGAATATATCTCTTTGATCTAACCGACATTTAAACCCCTCCTCAACCTACGATTTCGATGCCCATATTGCGAGCTGTTCCAGCGATGATTTTCGCAGCGGCATCTACTGTTCTGGCGTTGAGATCAGGCATCTTGATCTTCGCAATCTCCTCAAGCTGTGCTCTGGTAACCTTCCCAACTTTGTCTCTATTGGGCACTCCTGAACCCTTTTGTATTCCGGCTGCTCTAAGCAGCAAGAAACTAGCAGGTGGAGTCTTGAGGATGAAGCTGAAGGATCTGTCGGCATATACCGAAATAACAACCGGTAACACCATACCGGCTCTGTCAGAAGTCTCTGCATTGAACTGCTTGCAGAACCCCATAATATTCACTCCATGTTGACCGAGAGCCGGTCCAACTGGAGGTGCTGGCGTTGCCTTCCCCGCTTCAAGCTGAAGCTTGATTTGGGCAATGACCTTCTTAGACATATTTACTTACCTCCTTGTGGTTAACGGGCTATGCCCTCCCACTCTTTCTTGTAGATTAGACGATTCTTTCAACCTCAGATAGGCTGAGGATAACCGGTGTTTCTCTTCCGAAAATGCTCACAACGACTTTCAGTTCCTGTCTTTCAGGATCGAGACCCGTCACTTTTCCAACAAAGTCCTCAAACGGACCTGTATTAATTCTGACGACCTCTCCGATATCAAACTCAACTTCAATCTTGACAGGACCACCTGAGTGCTCTTCATACTCTTCAATACCGACTAATCTGAGCAGAGCCTTTATTTCCTTTTCCTTAAGCTGCACAGGCTGTCCACCTACAGAGACGAAGTTCACGACGTTCGGAGTATTCTTAACGAGGTTCCACGTCTCTTCGTTCATTATCATCTCAATAAAAACATATCCAGGATACAATCTTGTCCGGATGATTTTGAAGATCTTTATCTCTTTCCGTCCAGGGAGATCGGAAATCTCGATCCTTCCCTCAGTCTTGGAAAAGATCTTCCTTGTATCTCCAAACAACTGTCCGCGCTTCACAAGATTACCCTTCTTAGCTACCTTGGCGTCATAACAATCGGGGTGAACAAGATAGACATCTTCTTCGCCGTTCTCTTTTTCAACAACGATGCGCTTCATCTTCTGTGTATATACTATCTTTCCATCCAGCTCACAGAAGTACTCACCTTGCTTTGCAAGAGGCATTCCCTGCCTTATCCTCGCACCCATTTTTATTCCGGTCTCAATTTTCGCGCTTTCGGGAATGTAGTAAGTCTTCGTATATCGCCTATCGGCAGTTTCAATAAAGATAACTCGGTAGTTCTTTACTTCCGCCACCGTACCGTCGTTTTTCACCTTTATTTCTACTTCTTCAGCGACAGGGTCTCCTTTTGCCACATCCTGATTGTCCTTTACAAGAAGCCTGGCGTTGGCGGGGACAATATACTTCTCGGCAGCGACATTGGTTCTATCAAGTTTCGTCTCTTCCGGCACAAGAATCTTGCCAAACATGTGCGAAACACCGAAAGACTCTATCTTAATCTGAATTGCCTCTCTGATAGAGTTTTCGAGACCAGAGTAAGTCTGAATTATGAACCATCTCTTTCGCACAGTCAATCACCAACGTAGAACAGCATTAAACGGCGCCTGTCAAGAAATTGAGAAGCGACCCGATTACATTAGTAAAGAGAATATCTAGAAGAGCAAGAAAAGCTCCCGCCACTACCAGAATGACGAGCACGGCACCTGTAGACGAAATCATCTGCTCCCTGTTAGGCCATGTCACCTTCTTAACTTCGCTCTTTACTTCGGAAAGGAACTTCCAAAACTTTGCCTTGGCCATGGGATTCCTCCTGACTCAGTTGAAACGACTCAACCTTACTTCGATTCTTTGTGCTCGGTATGCTTTCTGCACTTTGGACAGTACTTACTCGCGTCCAGCTTATACTTCTTCTGGCGGTTCTTGAACCTGTAATAGTTTCTAGTACCGCACTCAGAACATTTCAACGTTACAAGAACCTTATTTCCCTTAGTTTTCTTTGCCATTGCTTGCACCTCAACAGTAGCAAAATTAATGGTGGTAAGGGGTGGGTTTGAACCACCGAAGGCGTTCCGCCAGCGGATTTACAGTCCGCCCCCTTTGACCACTCGGGCACCTTACCACCGATAGTTAACCTATGGAGCCAACGAAGGGACTTGAACCCCCAACCTGCTGATTACAAATCAGCCGCTCTTCCGATTGAGCTACGTTGGCCCGACGCACGATACTTATTATATCTAATGACCTTATCCCTGTCAACAAGGCAAATAAAGTATTTTCTGCGTTTGCCCGAACATGAAGTGATCCGGTTACTTAACTTTCGGTACAAGGATCATCAGCATTTCCTCATTTCTTATCCTGATGTATCCTTCTTCTAGCTCCTTCAACGCTACGGTGATCTTATCACCTGCAGCCCTTACCGTTGCTGCATCAAGCTTTGGGCGGCCAAAGTCCTCAAGGTCTTCCGCTCTCTTAGCAGCAGCCACAGGAATTGCATACTTGTGCCTTATTCTCTTCAAAAGCAAATCATAATTGATTATCATGTAGTTTTCTCCTCAAACAGGAATCTTTCTCCCTTTTCTTTCACGATTCTATCAACGCGGAGCCTTGCTGCGGTGATGATAGCCTCAAGTTGATTTACCGAGTGGTTTAAGTTATCGTTAACAACAAGATACTGAAAGTGTTTTACCTGTTCTAGTTCCCACTTCGCATCTTCCAGCCTAACCTTGAGCGATTCGGTGTTCTCGGTTCCCCTCGCTTCGAGACGCTTGACCAGCTCACCATAAGAGGGTGGAGCCACAAATATATAGACTGCGTCTGTAAGCTCCCTCATTACTGACATCGCTCCCTGAATATCTACATCCAGCAAAATATCTCTACCCGAATCAACACTCTTTCTAACTTGTGTTCTGGATGTTCCATAGTGATTCCCATGAACCTTGGCCCACTCCAGAAACTCCTCTTCTTCTCTAAGTCTTCTGAATTCATCTTGCGTCACGAATATGTAGTCTTTCCCATCGACTTCTGTCGGGCGTCTCTTTCTTGTAGTATAAGAAACCGAAAAATCAAGATCGCTGTTGGCCTCAAGCACTACCTTCAGTATTGAGGTCTTTCCCGCCCCTGAAGGGCCGCTAATCACAAAAACTATGCCTTTCATTCTTCAAAGCTCTGTCCAGAAACCCTTATGTCTTCCAGAAGCTTCTCAATATCGCTGAAAGTCTGCATGAATCTGGAAGCGATCGTCTCGGGCTGAATAGCTGAAAGAATTATGTGGTTACTATCGGTGATGACGATTGCCCTGGTCTTTCTTCCATAAGTGGCATCAATAAGCTTTCCTTCGTCTTTTGCAACTTCCTTAAGCCTTTTCAGCGGCGCGGATTCGGGATTGACTATCGCGATAACTCTGTCACCTATAATTACGTTTCCGAACCCAACGTTAATGAGTCCGTACAAGTGAAACACCTCCTACTCTATGTTCTGAACTTGTTCCCTAAGCTTATTGACCAGTGTTCTACCTTCGATGGAAAGATTGGTTATCGCAAGCTTCTTCGATTTCGATGCAATGGTTGAAAGCTCTCGATGCATCTCCTGGCAAATGAAGTCCATCTGCACTCCACTCTCTTTGTCAGTTCGCATAACTCCCCTGAACGACTTCAGATGAGAGTGCAACCTTACGATTTCCTCCGATATATCGGCCCTTTCAGCTAGAAGCGCTACCTCCTGCTCCAATCTATTCTCGTCAAACTGACCTTCAATAATCGTCTCGATTCTCTTCTTCAGGAAGTCGCGATAGTACAGAACCATGTCCTCAGAACTAGTAAGAAGCTCATTAGCAATAACTTCAAGTCTATTAAGATACTCGCTCATCGCTAGAGCAAGGTTCTGTCCCTCCCTTTCTCTGTCTGCGTTGAGCTGATCCAAAGCTTCAATAAGCAGTTCTTCAATAACACTCCAAATTTTGTCTGCGAGGTCTTCAGAAGGTCTGCTCCTGAAAATCTCCTTGAACCTGGCCATCGAATCGACAGAAACCTCACCGGCTAGTTCAAAACGGTCCTTAATCGTTTTCAGAGAGTTGAAAATCGAGAAGGCTATACCATAGTCAGGCTGGAGAAGATCATCGCTGTCCGCAAGAGATATGTCGATCTTTGCTCTTACCGTCCCTCTCTTGAGGTTTTCCTTTATAAACCTACTTGCTCTCATTTCTAGCTCAGAGAAAGCATCTCCTATGTTTATATCGACATTCAAATACTTCGAATTGACTGTTTTCAGTTCCACGAATGCGTTTACGCCGCGAAGAGCCTTTTCGACCCTCGCATATCCGGTCATGCTCCTGAGCAACTATATCACCTCAAAGGCAATTAAATCTAACTACAGTCAATTATAACCGTTTGTGGCTAGAATTTCAAAAGAGGAATCGTTTTCTTCAGTTTTTCTATCAAATCCTCCACATCTTCCTCTGTTGTGAATCTTGACATACTTATTCTTATTGATCCCGAGGCAATCGATGGACTTATTCCCATCGCATCTAGAACATATTGACCTCCATCATTTCTTGAAGAACAAGCCGAAGAGGTACCAACAAAAACGCCTTCTTCTGATAAAGCATTAACCAAAACTTCTGATCTTATTCCGCCGAAAGATGCATTTACTGTGTTGCAGATGGAGCACTCAGGAGTATTGATATATCCTCCTAGCTCAACAACAGCTCTAGATATTCGATTCTGAAAGTCTTTCGTTATTCCGGATGCTTTCTCCATACAATCTAGAGCTCTTTGCATCGCTATCGAAGTCACTAAGACGCCGGGCACGTTTTGTGTACCGGAGCGCAAACCTCTTTCCTGATTTCCTCCTGTGAGCATAGGTTTGATTGGAGATCCCCGTTTGACGAAGGCGATTCCAACGCCTTTCGGTCCGTGAAATTTGTGAGAAGAGAACGAAGCGTAATCGCAAAACGAGGATTCCGGAGTGAAGGGAATCTTCCCGATTGTCTGTACAGCATCGACGTGATAGAGAAGATCTAGACCAACTAACTCTCTGCCTATCTCCTCGAAAGGCTGGATCGCGCCTGTTACGTTATTCACAGCCATTACAGAAACGAGAAAGGTCTCGTCATCTACTTCTCTTAGGAGCTTCTCGGCCTCAACTATTCCGTTGCTTTCGGGCGGAATCTCGACATAGTCGATATCGAGAATTGCCTTAAGATCTTTGAGTGTATTGAGAACGGCCTTATGCTCGATTGAAGTTGTCACGATCTTCTTCTTCTTCCCCCTGAAGAAGACCGTGGACCTCAAGATCCAGTTTATCGTCTCGGTCGCACAAGAAGTAAAGAAGATTTCGCTGGAATTGCAAGAGAGACATGAGGCCACCCTTGCACGCGCCTCCTCCAACATTCTTGACTGCTTCACACCAAAGGTATGCATAGAATTCGGATTAGCGTACTCTTCAATACAAAGACTTGCCATCAGTTCGGCAAGATCAGACTCCATTTGAGTAGTAGCATTGTTGTCAAAGTAACGAATCAAGATCTTACCATCTCCTCAAATTCCTCCTCATCAATTATCTGCGTTCCGAGAGAACGAGCCTTCTCCGCTTTCGACCCTGGGTTATTCCCGACAAGAACGTAATCGGTATTCTTCGAAACCGAAGACATAACCTCTCCTCCCAGTTCAACAATCCTCTCCTGAATTTCCTTTCTAGAATAGCCGGGAAGAGTTCCCGTTACCACGAATTTCATACCCTTCAGCGGCTTTGGACCATCACGACTTTCATCTTGTGTATTGACGAATCTCATCAATTCTTCGATCTCTTCTCTCACGGATTGAGCAGATAGATGCTTTCTTATTTCTGAGGCCAACTGATCGCCTATTCCCGAAACTGCTTTCAGATCCTTTTCACTTGCAGACATGAGGGCTCTTAAACTTCCGAAGCTGTTAGCAAGATCCTTCGCAAGTTTGGATCCTACTCCTGGAATACCAAGCCCAGTTATAACCTTGAATAGCGGGTTATTCGTGCTCTTATTAATTGCCTTGATGAGATTGTCCGCCATCTTCTCCCCTATCCTTTCTCCAAGAGCCAAAAGATCTTCTTTTGTCAGTTTGTAGAGATCGGACGGGCTCTTCACAAGGCCCGATTCAACAATACGCTCGACTAGCTTTTCACCAAGGCCCTCGATGTCCATGGCCTCTCTGGAACAGAAGAACTGTATTCTCCTACCCACCTTAGCGGGGCAAGAGGGATTAAGACACTTCAAAGCAACGTCCTCTTCTCTCTCTTTGCCAACCGGTCCTTTGCAAATTGGGCACTCGGAAGGAGGTTCTATTGGCTTCTCTACACCTGATCTCTTATCAGGAATACTCTTAACGATCTGTGGAATAATCTCCCCAGCCTTCTCTACAACAACTGTATCCAAGATTCTGATGTCCCTCTCCCTGACAAAGTCGAAATTGTGCATGCTTGCCCGTCTAACGGTTGTTCCGGCCAGTTGAACGGGTTCGAGTTCAGCAACAGGCGTTATAGTGCCTAGCCGACCGACACTGAGGTTAAGACTTATAAGTCTTGTCGTTGCTTGTTCCGCCGGAAATTTGAAGGCTATGGCCCACCTGGGCGCTTTCGTAGTGTATCCCAGTTCCTCCTGATAATGTAGATCGTCCACCTTGACAACCACCCCGTCAACAGCATAGTTCAGTGTAGATTTCAGCCCAGACCACGTCTTCCAGAATTCGATTACGCCCTCCGTGCCGTCTACAGTCTTGAAATTCGGCTCAATTTTCATTCCAATAGTCTTCAACAGCTCCAGCTGCTGGCTCTGCTTTTCAAGCCGAAACCTTTCTGGCTCCACTATCTGGTAGAAGAAGGCACTCAGTCTCCTCCCTGACACTTCTCTGGGATCAAGTTGTCTGAGAGTTCCAGCTGCCGCATTGCGAGGATTTGCAAAGGGCTGAAGACCGTCTTCTATTCGGGCTCTGTTAAGGTCATTGAAGACGTCTTTCGGGAGATATACTTCTCCTCTCAGTTCAATCGAAAGACTCTTTCTGAGTCTGAGAGGTATCGATTTGATCGCCTTTATGTTTTCGGTGACGTCCTCGCCGACAAAACCATTCCCCCTTGTTGCTCCTCTCACAAGCAACCCGTCTTGATACTTAAGCGATATTGACAGGCCATCGATCTTCAGCTCACACATGTATTGAACTCTTTCAATGCCAAGTGATTCTCTCACCCTCTTATCGAACTGCAATACCTCGGCCTCTGAGTAAGTATTGTCCAGGGAAAACAACCTGTGCTCATGAATCACTTCCTTGAAAGAGTCGATCGGCTTCAGGCCAACACGAACAGTTGGTGAATCAGGTGTCTTCAGTTCTGGATAACGTTCTTCAAGTTCGGTTAACTCATCCATCAGCCTGTCGTATTCAGAGTCAGATATCTCTGGATCATCCATAACGTAGTACCTGTGAGCATGATAATCGATCTCTTTTCTCAGTTCGTCGACTCTCTTCTTAGCCTCATCGAATGGAATCACGTTAGCCCCTCCCAAAGAGTATTACAACTGCCACCGCATACTCCCGCTCATGAGAAATGCTTACAGTCAGATCTTCGCCACCCAGCAGCTTCTTCAGTTCCTCGGATGGAATCGGGCATCCCTTTTCATCAACGAGAAACTGGATTTTCGAGAACTCAAGGTCTCTACGCCCGGATGCCTTGACGAAGGCCTCCTTTGCGGCGAAACGCCCAGCTGCAAACTCCATCTTTCTCCGTTCATTTCCAAGAGAATCAAAGACATCTTTCTCTTGCCTTCCGAGTACCCTGTTTGCCACGGCTTCAGACATTCGTGAGATCTTGACTATGTCGATTCCAGCTTTCATTCTTGCTTATACCTCCACAACCGTGACTCCGCTACCGCCTTCTGAAGGTGCACCAATCCTGAAGCTCTTAACTTTCTTTGAGCGTCTCAAGTAACTCCATACTCCTTCGGCCAGTTTTCCAGTGCCTTTTCCATGAATTATGCAACCCTGCTTTGTTCCATTTATCTTGAGAGTCTGGAGAAAATTGTCAATGATAATAGGAACGTCTTCAGTGACACTTCCCCTTATATCGATCTCCTGAGTCATACTCTCACTGACATACTCGAGAGAAGAGGCATCTGATTCCGACTTCAATCTTCCGATGATTTTCACTCTTGAAAACGGGACCTTCAGCGTAATCTTACCTGAGTCAATTACAACTCTATCTCCATCGACTGCACTGACGATTCCTTCTGCTCCACTATCTATAAGCGTAACGGTATCGCCGATTTCGGGTATCTCAAAATCACCGTCATCACATGAAGAACTTCCGAAACGCTTTAATTCACTTCTAAGCTCATTAAGTCTCTTGACCGCGGTAACCTTGTCTCTTTCATTTGAAGATCTTGACATGCTAATAGCCCGTTCAATTTCCTTTATTACAGATCCTAGTCTTTCCTCAAGCTCGGCGATCTCTCTGCTGATCTCTCCATACCGCTTTTCCTTAATCATTGAAAGCTTGTCTTCAAATTCGCTGCTCTTGGATTCAAGATTCTTCTTCGTCCTCTGAAGTTCTCTTCGTTCCTCTTCTAGAGTCGACCTCTCTATATGAAGCTTCCCTATTACTGCCTCGAGATTTCTTGCATCACTATCAATATATGATCGAGCTCTTTCGATAATATCCGGTGCAAGTCCAAGTCTCTTTGAAACCTCTATCGCATTTGAGGAACCGGGAATTCCCATCAAGAGCCTATACGTTGGTCTAAGACTGGCAACATCAAATTCTACGCTCGCATTAAGAATGTCGGAACGCTCCATAGCATAGAGCTTAATTGGTGTCAGATGTGTTGTGAGGATCAATTTCGACTTTTCCAAAAGCCTCTCAACTATCGCAATCGAAAGTGCCGATCCCTCTACCGGATCAGTTCCCGCCCCCAATTCATCAAGCAAAACTAAAGAGTCACCGTCGGCATTCTCAATAATGCGGATTATCCTGGATACATGAGATGAGAACGTGCTTAGACTCTGCTCTATCGATTGCTCATCTCCAATGTCTGCAAAAAGCTTCTTGAAAAGCGGGATCTCTGATGTCTGATCAGCAAGAACGGGAAGACCACAGAGCATAAGTATTACAGAGAGACCTATTGTCTTCATCGCTACTGTTTTCCCGCCGGTGTTGGGTCCGGTAATGAAAACTCCATTGATTCCCTCTTCCATAGTAAATGTTATTGGAACTACCTTCTCGTCATCGATCATAGGATGTCTGACGTCCTTCAGGAAGAAGCGACCCGATGACGAAGGTCCAATAAAAACTCCATTCCTCTTCTTGGCATATCTGCACGCTGCGAAAAGAGCATCAAGGATTCCAAGCGCTTCCAGTGAAGGTTCAAGCCTTTCAAAGGTATTGAAGAAGTAAGTCGTCAGTTCTCTAAGTATCCTTCTTATCTCCTCTTCTTCTCTCGATTGC
This sequence comes from Mesotoga sp. UBA5557, assembly GCF_002425715.1. NCBI lineage: Bacteria > Thermotogati > Thermotogota > Thermotogae > Kosmotogales > Kosmotogaceae > Mesotoga > Mesotoga sp. UBA5557. The sequence goes on along the minus strand of NZ_DIMV01000042.1, from coordinate 30,415 downwards.
AGAATCCTCATCGAATCATTAAGAGCAATCAGCTCTTGTGGCTCGAAATAGACGGTCGCCCCACTTCCAGAAGAGCCATGAATCACTCCCTGATACTCATTCTTCTTGCTCGCAGACAACGGCAAGACATAACGACCTTCTCTACTCAGCACTAGACTGTCTGTGAGCCCGTCTTTATACCTGTTCATTATAGAATCAAGCTTTCCTCTCAGGTTTCTGGTAAGTGACTTGAGTTCGTTTCTGATTTCCTTCAAGGCTGGAGAGGCACTGTCCTTTATCTGCCCGTCTTCCGAGATCTTCTTCTTGACTTCGTTTATAAACCCACGTTCACACCCAAGAAGAGCAACAACTTCGCCCACAGCAGTAAACTCCGAAGAGACTCGTTCAAAGAATTCCTTGAGCCGACAGATGTTCTCCATGGTAACGGCACTTCTGTAAAGCTCTTCACAGCCAAGGCTGAAACCTCGTTTCACCCTGTTGATATAATCACTTAGATCGTGAAAGACTGAAAAAGGTGGCTCCCCCTCATTTTGAAGAATAATACTGAACTCGCTCGCTCTTCTGTAGAGTAAGTCTGTGTCATCTACTAATGGCCTAAGAGATTTGATTCTCTCTCTACCGTACCTTGAAATCGCCTTCTTAGAAATATCTTCCAGAACGCAGTCAAACTCCAGAAGTCGCAGCGCATCTTCATCGAACAAGGAATCCATCCGGTAACTCCACCCTTCTAATAATCTTTGGCATAAGCTTCTCCCTGTTTCTTCTGTCGTAAACTGCAATCAGCGCGTACACGACCACAATTGAAGCAAAAGCTGCTCCTAGGGCCAATCCTTCAGAATTGAGAATGATGTTCGTCACAATCAAAGTAACCAGGAAGACGGCTAAGGGTATTCCATAAACAATCATCGAGACCCTAGTTGCGTTTAGCTTCCCTGTCTCTATTTCCACAGTATCCCCTGGATCGACTTCTACACCATTCCTTAAGGCCTTTATGGTAACTTTCTTATCGCCCAAAGAAACGCCGCAATTACTCTTAGAACCGCATGTAGAACATGCTTCGGTTCGCGCCTTTTCCAGGAGCACCGTATCTCCTTTTAGCTCCTTAACAACGGCCAACTCTCTCATATCGACAACCTCCGCTAGAAACGGTAAGTAATCTCACCGCCTGCATGAACAACTGGAAGTGTTTTCGTTCCGAAGAACTGCTCTAACTCAAGGCCCGCCGCAACTCCGAAGGAAAGAAAGCCAACTCTAACGTAAACGACGGGAGTGATCGAGAAGAAGACTCCGAACTTTTCAAAGTTTGCAGCCATAAGGCCAACCCGAGAGACAACTCTTAACCCGGCGGCCGATTCCTCTGTAAGATCGTATGCATGGCCAACAAAGGCTTTAAGAACCGTGTTGAAATGACCGCTCTTATAGAATAGCTCCGAGGAAGCGGAGGAAATGAAGGAGAAGTTTCCTCCAATTTCAAATGAGTTCTTCCCTATCTGGCTAATGACATATGCTGCGTTTATTCCGTCATAGATCAGCATATCACTTTCCGACTCTATACCAGAGTAGTGAATTCCATCTATAATTAACGAAGAAAAACCCATGGAACCCAATACGATTACCATCAGGAACACCATTATCGCTTTCACAAGACACCTCCAGTTCATCGAGATTATAGCATGTGTTTTTATGACGTACCGAAGGCCAAACATGGATCTATTTGATTTTGTAACTCACTTAAGCAAGGCAGCAAGATAACCGACAGTTCTGTACCTGTCTCCGATGACTTCACCGCTCGTCGTGTTGCATAGTATATCCATCGATTCAAAGGTTTCTCTAACCGCCACCATAGGTCCTAGACCACAGGCGGTGATTCGCTCGCTTCTGGATATCTCGTATGCCTCTGCGTACTTCCTCTCCTTGACAAGATTCACGAGTCTCCTGTCTTTCTCCATAGTTGTTTCGTGAGACTCGTAGTGATTCAGATCTGAGGAAGCGATTATCAGTAGGTTACTCTTCTCGCTCAGGATCTTCCTTAGCAGCCCGGAAACCATTAATGCCACTTCCAGTCTCTGATCAGTCATAATTATCGGCACGATTCTGAAGTCACTGTACAGAAACTGCAGGAACGGCAGCTGGACTTCTATAGAGTGTTCGTACAGGTGGGCCGCCGTGTCAGATACCACAAGTCCGCTAGACATAGTCATGATTGACTTCCCAAGCTCTTTATCTATCTCTACTTCACCCAGAGGTGTGTCCCAAGAATCTTCATTCCACAGAGATAGCCTCGTCCCAAGGCCGGTATGATTGGGACCGATAATTATTACCGTTGAAGGGGTAATTAGAGAATACGACTTCCAATAGCTCCAGGCAGCAACCGGACCGCTTGCCATGTACCCCGCATGCGGCACTACCAGACCAACTGAGCTTTCAGATTTTCCAGGATTCTTAGGGAGACTCCCTGGTCCTATCGGATGAAAGAAGCAATTCTTGATCTGGCTCTTGAGGTCCTCACTGTCATCTGCGTAGAACTTGCCGCTGACAACGGGGCTCCTTTTCACGGCTCTACCACCTCCGCTGTGATGAAGATAACCAGCTCTCTCTTATCAGACGTTCTGTTTTCGGTAGTAAATAACTTACCGATAAACGGCAAATCGCTCAAGAAAGGCATCTTATTAACGGTTACAGTATCCTTGTTTGCAACAAGTCCACCGATCGTCAATGTATTGCCGTTCGAAATAATCAGTCTGCTGTTTGCTTCTCTCGTCTTCTCACCATATAGCGTTCGCGTTCCGTCCTGATACTTCTCGGGCTCGCTGACTTTTATAAAGAGATCGAGAAGTATCTTGCCGTCATCATTGACAGTTGGAGTAATTCTTAATTCGACTCCTGTGTTCAGATACTCGATAGTCTCGATCTCTACGGGATTACCATCTACGTACTCGATTGTTCGAACCAGGTAGGGAATGGTGTCCCCGATATGAATCTTCGCTTCCTGACCACTCATTGAGACTATCGAAGGACTGGAGATAAGGTCGGAATCGGTGTCCCTATTGCTCAGGTCTGCCCCGATCTTCACGACTGCCGTATTTACGATATCGTCTATCAGTTTCGTAAAATCAAGATAGTCGATGATTTTGAAGTCGAGATCTATCGAACCGCTTTCAATGAGAATCTCAGGAGTGTTAATCCCTATTGCCGTCTTGAACTCCCTCTGAATATCATCAACAAGCGATTTATCCACGAGCCTTGTTTCGATTCGTACCTGCTTTTTAGGACGCGAGAGATCGGATCCAATTTCGTCAAAGATATTATCAACTCTTGATTTGGCCAGGCCTCTGACTACTATATATCCGTTCACCGGATCTGAGAGAACTTCACCTCCATAGAACTCTATAAGCCTTGTTACTTCTTCAACATTGTGGTAAACACGATAGACTAGTTCAACATCGGTCGGTTCTTCACCGGCCTTCTGCTCCTTCTTTGTCACCGCATAGATATCATCGATTCTGCTTATCTCAACCGGCTTCGTGGCATTTATTACTCTGGTAAGAGCTTCCCATGTGAGATCCTTGACAGACATGGTGATCCTCTCATTTATGTCGTCAATGAAAAGGAGCGAGATTTGAAGCTTGTCGGCCACTAGTCTCAACAACTCTTCCAGATCCTGATTGGCGACATTTATCTGGACAAGCTTTCCCTCAACCACTACTCCCCTTTCCAGCGGATCTACTGCCTTTCTCGACTCCTGGACCTCTTTGATCATCTTTTCGGCCATATCAAGGAGAGCTGAACTCTTCGATTTTATCAGCAGCATCTGAAGTTCGGTGAATGTCTGAACCGTGATACCCTCGATCGATTCTCTTAAGAGAGAGGCCAGTTCCTCAGGATTCACCGTGAGATCGGTTATGTATCTCGAAATCTCCCTATCGGCAGCTGCCTCCTCGACTGTCCTGGTAATTACCATTAGAGACTCAGGATCACCTATAAGCAACCACTGCCGATCTAGGTCGACAAATTCGATTTCGAGACCCAGTTTGAAGATCAGTTCCGCTAACTGGGCCTGTGTGACGAGGCTCTTCTCGATCCTCACCGACTCTCTTTTAGAATCAACAGCGAGTATGTTCAGTGCTGCCCTAGCGTTCTCAAGTTCGACCTGAGTCCCAATTCCAATGAGTCTTCCTGAGTATTCAATGATTGATTTCAGCTGAATTTCCGCGGCTTCCAGGAACTGTGTGACTTGTTCTGTGCTCCAGCCGCTAACAGGAGGAAGGTCTTCGATGTTAATTTGCTCTGATGCTTCCTTGCTGTCCGCATTCCGATTCAGCTCTGAAATAAGCTCTCTCGCGAAGTCAACGTGGTCACTCTCTCCTACCAAGAGGAGGCGAGTATCGAACCTACCGATGAAGACAGATACACCAATGTTCTCAAGAGCCTCCTCAAGGCTAGCCATTCCTGATCTTTGGCTCCCCTGAGCAAAATAGACGCTCTCTAGATCCTCTAAGAAGGCTTGCCCTACTGTGATAAGGGAATAGGACAGGAATTTAGCCTCTACAGTTACTGCTTTGACAAGTACCTCTTTCAGTGCTGCTACATCATCAAAGTTACCGACTATCATGTACCTAGATGGTGTGATTTGAACAACGGATACCTCCAGGAGAAGATCGCTAACCATAGCTTGAAGAATCTCAGGAGTTATACTGGCAGGTAAATCAATATAAGCGAAGTGGACCTGCTGGTTGTTAACCAGGTAGTCTATCACGGCCTGTGCTTCGTCGACTGATTCGCGGGTTCCAATTAGCAAATAACCACCGCTCACATCGAAGACTCCAGAAAGAGAAATCGCTTTTGCCTCAAGATACGCATTAAGAGTTTCTGCATCGATTCCGGAGAGTCTCTTTGCGAACCTTGATTCATTTACAATCCCTGCTTTCTCGCTTGTAAGACCGCCTATAACCTCCTCGAATTCAGCAATATCCTCGCCCGTACCTATCATGAAGACCATGTCTCCGACCGGTTCAAATTTGAGCTTCAGTTCCATCAACCCCGCAATCGTCTCGAATTGATCGACTTGCGTTCCATCCGGCTGCACAAAGGTCTTATAAGAGATAGATCCATCGGCAGAAGTTCCCATCGAATCTATCCCTATCCGTAGAGAGGAAATCAACTCTTGAGCTCTCGCAAGGGAGGGCTTGGTTCCGACGATAATCGCATAGTCACCTGCTTCAATAATACCAACCGGTATCTGAATCGACTCGAAGGCAATCTCAAGCTGCCCGGGCGTCAGATTCCTTGGAAGGATGGTAATTGTGTAAGACAGCGGACCTTCGTCTGCCTCGACAGTTTTTCCAAGTGAGTTGTAGACATCGACGGCTATCTCCAGATCCGTTCTAGTTCCGACAAACACAAGCGCAGTATCGCTTTCAAGAATCTCCACTTTGACGCCGATCAACCTGAAGAGCTGATTAAGCAAGTTCGATGAGACTTCGTCTTCAAGATCAAGAATTTCAAATTCACTCTTCTCTCCCGAATCGCCGGTAGACACCTGAACGAGCCTTTCCACAAGTGCCAGAGCGTTCTCTATCGATTCTCTGGTTCCGATAAGAAGCAGAACGTTGCCTACTGAATCCAGATCCACACTGAACCTTAGCTTATCTAACACAGCCTCCAGTGAACTGAGATCGAAACCCTCCGGCAAGGAGATCGTAGCGAATTCGATCTCGTCAGTTTCAGGTTCTTGATCCTCTTTTTCAAACTTTGAGAAGAGCTCAACTGCTCTTGCGTTGTTTTCTCCTGAACCAATGAACACAATGTAATCCGCTACTTCTACGATCTTTACAGGTATATTGAGAGAGGAAAGAAGCTCTCTGAACTGCCCCAAAGAAATCTCTTCTACTAGCTCAACGATTTCGTATTCGGGGCTCTCGAATTTCCCTATTCCCAATGTTGCAGAGACCGAACTCACCAATTCTCTGAAGCGGTCAACATTACTCTGGGTACCAACCGAAACCACGTCTCCACCGACTGGAAGAATCTGGACATTGAGCGATAGACTCTCAACAAGGGCCGCCATTTCGGCTAGCGAAAGCCCATCACCCAACGGGACTATTGAGTACACTCTCTTCTCATCGACCGCAGGATCCTCTGGAGTTAGGTATTCAACTATCTCTTTTGCCGTTCTTAAGTCACTATCGGGGCCAATTAACATCACTTCCCCGTCAACTTGAACAGCTGAAATACTGAGAGCCATGTCGCTCAGAATCCTCTCAAACTTTTCGAGAGTTAGTTCGGCAGGAAGTTTCGCAAGTCTATAGGAGACTCCTTTTCCTAGCCCGCTTCGAATAACTTCATCAAGTAGAGCAACAGCCATATTAACATCCTCTTCGAGACCCGATACGGACATGCTTTGCCCCAGCTTTGTATAGGAGAGGTTGAAACCGGCGGAAACTAGTATCTCCCGTAACTCCTCAAACGTCATCCCGGATGGAATAGTATATAGGGTAGTCAGCTTCTTCGTCTTCAACTCGAGACCGTCCATCAAAGCCGGTATTTCCGCAAGCTGATCTTCGGGACCTATTAGAAGGTAGCCTTGACTACTCTCGTGGAATACCTTCACGGCAAAGCTCATCGCCATGAAGAAATCAGAGAGAGTCTCGCCACTCCAGCCTTCGAGTTTCGGGAAGAACTGTGCCGTAAGGCTCTCCGCCGTCGGCGCCGACCCCATCTCCTTGAGAAGACTCTCAAAGACAACAATATCCTCTTCGTTTCCAACGACCACTATTCTGTCTCCCTCTCCGAAAACGACTAGAGAGGAGTTCATACTTGACAGAAGCTGATTCAGGAAATCAGTACTATGGCCTATCCCACTGAAGATGCGCATTTCTTGCGACTTCTCGGACGGTTTATCGGAAGTTAGGCGGTTAAGAATGTCCCTTACCTGTTCGATCTCTCCCTCCTTACCGTAAACGACGAAGCTGCCCCGAATCTCGAGAACGGAGATTTCAAGGCCAAGCGTGTTAATTATCCCATCGAGTTCTTCGATGGTAACTTCACGAGGAACTATAACTGTGACTTTGTGTTCGCTGATAATATCGTTCCTTATCTGTACGAATCTTTCAATCTCCTTCTCTGCTCCGATCACTACAAGTCTCCCGGCTACAGAAAGAGGATAGACGTTTATGTTGAACGCCGATTTGACTGATTGGGCAGCTGCAAGATCAAATCCGTCACGAACTTCGACAACCAGATAACTCTGTTCGCCGTCAACAACCTGAACCTCTCTTCGCGAGAGTATCGAGCTAATAGTCTCTTCGGCCTTCTTGACGTTTTCCTTTTGGCCGACCGCTATTACTCCGGTTGGCGTATTCAGAAGATCAATACGAATACCCAGCCTAGAGAAGATCGCTCTGAAACTGTCGGTCTCCTCAGTTGGGATTTCCACAAATGCAAAGATGTCAGGTTCATCGCCCTTGGGAAGCACTATGCCTTCAGCAAGTTCGCCGAAGACTCTTACGGTAGAACGAACATCGCTTTCCGGACCTATCACCATCGACCTTCCATCAACGGTAACAACCGTAACTGCAAGTCCCATCTTCTCCAGCATACTCTGCAGATTCTGAATAGAAGGAACGGACTCAACTATCTCGTAGTGAGGTCTCTCAAGACCTGAAAGCCTGGTTGTTTCGGTGCTTATTCTGTCAAGAATTGCCGTGGGGCCCACAATGAGATAACCTGACTGGACCGGTGTTACGCTTACCTTTGCCCATTCTTTTTCTCCCAAATAACCCCTCAAGTATGAAACTAGCTTGCCATCTTCCCAGCCGGCAGGGTTGTTGAAGAATCTAGATTCGACCGTCTCATCTTCTTCCGACCTTGAAAGCACCGAATGGATAACTTCTATCGCCTTTGTCGACTCCTCTTCGGTTCCAACCAGAACAACGCCGGAAGGAGATGAGAGAAGCTCAACATCTAGTCTGAGACTCTCAAGTATGGCAGTGAACTCGCCGATCCTGTCGTTTGGAATGTCAGTGAAAGCGTACTTGAGTTCCTTGTCGGTCTCAAGTATGACGGTTCGATCATTTATCGATTTTACGACGCTCGCTGCATTTTCAAGGTCCTCACCGTATCCGACAATTATCACGTTGCTTCCAAAGCTCAAAGCAGTAGCGTCTATCTTCAGTTCCGAAAGTACTTGTCTGATCGTCTCGAATGTGCCTTCGCTTGCAGGCATTATTATGTAGTCGTATTTTCTCGAGGTCAGTGGAGCCTCAAGACCGTTTCTCAGCATCTTGATCAATTCGACTGTCTTCTCTACACTCTCCTTCATGCCAACGACAAGGTGTTTGTCTCCGACCGGTAGTATCGTCACCTTAAGTCCCAGCCGTTCAAGAAGAGTGTCCAGCTGGTCTATTGCAGGAAGTGAGGTTTCTATGACAAAGAACGGATCTTCGATCCCTGCCAGACGATCGGCTTCCGCAACCAATCTCGAGATAACTTCCAGCGGACCGACAACGATATAGCCACTGGACGAAGGAGTGATTGAGATCCTAGAGAAATCGTCCTCGCCAAGGAAGTCCATGAAGTAGCTGGCATATTTTGCATCGTTCCAGCCCGGCACAACTGCAGCTACGTTTGAAACTCGCCCCTTCTCTCCTTCGGTTTCAGCAACCAGGGCTTCTCTTTCGAGAATCGCGTTGACGGTCTTGATTGCTGTCTCGACCTTTTCTCTGTCACCGATCATTAAAACCCCGGTGGCAGAAGGAAGAAGCTCTACTCCGGCACCAAGCTTATCAAGAATTGCCTGATAACTATCTATCTCGCTGCTCTGTATGCCCGTGAAGGCGTACGTGGGTTCATAAACCTGCGCTGTAGTTCTTCTACTAAGTATGTCATCTACTACCATGATCGTTCTCTCAACTGCCTCTTGAGAACCGATTGCGATAACGCCCGAAGGGGATGTGATTAAGGATACTTCGATTGCAAGTCTCTCAAGAATCGCATTGAAGCTGCCGATGTCTTCCCCGGAAATATCAACGACTCTGTATTCTACAGCTTCAGGCACAGTCACATCTTGTGAGACTGATTTCAAGAGCTGCTCCATTATCTGGCTTGTGCGTCGTACATCTTCACCTGAACCGATTACAATGGTGGAACTACCCATTTTTGCGAGATCAACCATAACCCCCAATCTAGCCAGAAGCCCTTCAAGATCGTCGACGGGAGGTATCCTGTCAAACACTGCGAAAGCCGGATCCTCAAATTCCCTGAGTCTCGAGATCTCTGCCTTGACTACTTCTGCCAGGACAATTGGAGTTAGGGCAACAAACCCGCTGGAGGACGTCATAATTGAGATTCTCTCAAAGTCGTCGACTCCAAGGAATAGTCTAAGGTATTCGCTTACCCTCGCAAGATCCCAACCCGGTATGGCCTTGATGTCAAGAGACACTCTTTCTTCCCTTTCGATTTCCTGAGCCTGAAGCTGTTTATATAGAGATCTGAACTTTAAGAGATCCTCTTCTTCACCTATCGCGACAATCTTGTCAGCCACCCCGACTGCAAATACTCTGTAGTTAAGAAGTTCAAGGGCAGGTTCTAGTGACTGAACGGTAATTCCCGACGATAACGGAAGAAGAAGGAAACTCTCATACTTATCCTGAAGTGGAACATCTTGCGATTCTCTTGAGTTGATCGCCTCAATCAACTCCTCCGCACGTTCAAGCTCAGACTCTGCTCCAATGGCGACAACACCTGTAGGGGTGTTGAGCAGTTCGACATCAATACTCAGCCGTTCGATGATCGGGAGAAGTTGTGCTATCGAATCCGATCTAACATCTACAAATCTGAATCTCAAACTGAGCTCTGCTGAAACACTTTCGGAGTGAGCCATTACCGACTCAACTATGTCAAGTGCCTTTAGAAGCTCTTCCCCAGAACCCACAGCAATTACTCCTGTAGAGATCTGGATGAACTCCGATACGACCCCAAGCTTTTCCATTACTATCTCCAGAGGAGCAATATCTTCAGGTCTTACAGGCAAGAAAATGAACGTTTTTGACTCTAGCGCCTGCTCCTCGGGTTCACCTTCTGGATAGATCGCATCTATAAGCTGATCGATGAGCTTTCCGGTTCTGTCAACACTGTCACGGTTTCCAACTATTAAGTACTTGTCTTCAACAGGAATGATTCCGACCTTTATTCCGAGAGCATCTATTAAAAGCTCCAGCTGGTCAAGAGGAGGTAAAGCTCGCTGTACCATGAAGTGCGGGTCCTGAATCGCTTCAAGTCTGGCGATCTCTTCCTCTATCGTCTTTAGAAGTTCAGCCGGGCCAACGATTATGTATCCACTCACTGAAGGAGCAATCGAGACTCGAGAATAGAGGTCTTCGCCTAGATAGTCTCTTAAGTAGCTGGAAAGCATTTCGTTGCTCCAACCAGCTACCTTCTTAACGAAGGTCGATACGTTCCTTGTATCTTCAGAGGGACCTATCTCCTTCTTCTGATCAACAATCGTTTGCACTACAGTTTTGGCCTTTGAAACCTCTTCCGACGAACCAATCAAGAGGGCCCCTGAGGGGGAAGACAGTAGTTCAGCGTTGATTCCCATTTTCTCCAGAACCAAAGAGTAATCGCCAATCTCATCAGAAGAAACGGAAACAAACTCGAACACCGATTCCGTCACAATAGTCGACGGCCGCTTCTCAAGGATTGATTCTGAAGTCTCCATTGCTTTTGCGACTTCTTTGCGTTCACCGATAATCAAGACACCAGACGGGGAGTCGAGAAGCTCCACTTCTATACCGATGCTCGAGAATATTCCTCTAAATGCTGCAGAATCTTCGCCAGATATTTGAGAGAGTTCAAATACCGTTTCACCGACTTCGGGCTCGTCACCGATTATCTCCAGAAGCTTGGCAACTATCTCTATAGTTTGTTTAACATTGGGTTCAGTACCGATGATAACGAAGTAATCATCAACCTTCAGAATATCGACTATTACTCCGAGTCTCACTAGAAGAGAATTCAGTTCGTTTAATGAGGGCATCCTTCGCTCTATAGAGTAGAAGGGGCTTTCTATTTTCCTGAGCCTATCGAGTTCCCTTTCAACACTTTCCAAGATTGACTCGGGACAGTTGATGATGTATCCCTTGGCGGTCTGAACGAGAGAAATGCTGGCAGTCTTGTCAACTCCCAGGACTACTCCCAGATACGACAATAGTCGTTCAGAGTCCCAACCGGGCACCCCCAAAATCTCTTTGCTTGCAAAAGCCCCCTCCGCACTCTCTGAGGTGAGAATCTCTCCGTACAACCCTCTGAACAACTGAAGGTCGAAGCTGTTTCCGACAACAACGATCTTGTCGTAGATCTCTGTGATAACGAGATCGAAACCGAAGACATTTATCACTGAGTTTAGAGATTCTATTGCAATCTCAGGTTTAGAAGAGATTATCAGGTACGAACTATCGGCATCTACTTCTTGAGGAAGTGTAGTTGGTTCTTTCTTTAGAATCTCATCGACAATCTTCTTCGCTTTAGCCAGTTGTGTTTCGACACCGATTCCGATTATCCCAACTGGTGTTTCCACAAGATCAATCTCGTAACCAAGAAGGGTTAGAATCTCTTCCAGGCTACCGACCAAGGACAACTCAACATCTATTAAGCTATAGCTTTTTGGACCGGTCTCAATCGTCTCAATTCTCGACAAAATCGAACTAATAACTGCCATTGCATCTTCAAGGCGGTCCTCAGTTGCCACAACAGCCACGCCGGTTGGTGTGTTTACAAACTCCACTGACAAGCTGAGTTTATTCAGAAGCTCGCTGATCCCTTGAATCTCGGAATAGGGCAGATTTATGAATTCATACTTGTACTCTAATTTAGCCTCAGAAACGTCCCCCTGTACAGGAAGTCCGCTACACAGCTGCCTTACAAGCCTTGATGCTTCCTCAACGTTCTCCCTGGAGCCAATAATCATGAACTGGTTCTCGACTGGAACTATGGTCGCAGCAATACCCAGTCTTTGCAATAGGACTTCAAACTGGGAAAGAGAGGGGATAGATGTCTCCAGTCTGTACGATGGGTTCTCAAATCCTCTCAGTTTTTCCGCTTCAGCGGAAACCGCTTCAAGAACAGATTCTGTTGCAATAACTATGTATCCATTGCCTGAAGTTGTGAGAGTGATATCAGAGAAGAGTCTAGGTCCAAGAAAGTCGCTGAGGTAGGCTCTGAACTTCTCGATATCCCAGCCGGGAATAGCCCTTATCTGGAGGGAGAGGCGAGTCTCCTGACTTGCCATCCTGCTTTCAACCATCTCAGTGATTCTGGGAATTCTCTCTTCAATGATCCCTTCTATCTCAGAAAGCCTTTCCGGATACGCTCTGATTACCAGAAGACCCGCAGAAGCGATGAAATCCGCCGTCTCATTTTCTACGAGAATCGTTTCGAGCAGATCCCCCAGACCGGAAGAGTAGATTTCGGGAGAGATCTCGAGAATCGATTCCCTTGTCACCCTGTATATCTGTCTTTCATGTTGTTCAAGTTCGTTGATGGCCCTCCCCATGATTCCTGAAGGACCATACATGAATACCAGTCTGTCCGCAATCTGCTGAATTGTGTACTCACTCTCAACGAGACCTTGGGCAGCAAAGAACGTACCAAGAAAACTGGATACTTCTTCATATGAATCGTTGGTCTTCAGTTCCAGGTAAGTGCTATCATAGTCATCAAATGTAATCCCGGTAAATAACGACAGCAGATATTCGGCAGTCTCTATAGAGCTCTTAGCACCCTTCACGATGTAACCCTTTCTCTCGCCTAAGGGCTCGATCATTGAACCTGTAATTCGTTCGACCTGAGCTACTATCGACTCTTCTATTGTAAGGTGATAGTTCACCATGAGGTATGAAACGTCTTCAGAAATTGCGGATAAAGAGTCTGCGATTCTCTCCAGAACAGGAACTAGATAATTTGGCAGCTCGAAAGTGACTTTTCCGATAGGCTCAAAGGTTCTGTCAACGGAAAGTTCCTCATAAACTGCATAGCTTTGAAGAATCCCGAAGATCGCTCCCACGAGGGTCCCGTCATCAGGAAGCCCCGACCCTGAAGCACTTACTAGTTTCAGAACGTCCTCAATCAAGAAGAAATTGTCGGGGAGAGTCAATGTAACCCTTGTCCTGCTCGAATCAAGATCTTCTGAGGTCAAATACAACCTGTAGAGATCGAGATACTCATAAAGGGCCGTAACTTGAGAATCGTTTCCAGAGAATATCAGCTTGTTGAACTCAGGAATACTTACTATGGTAAGGCTTTCTGAGAAGAGCAGCGAATTAAGACTCCTTGCCAATTCGTAGTATGCTGTAAGCGGTTCAACATCGACGTTAGTTATCTCCCACGGGACAGAGTATTCTTTGGTGACCGTGTTTTTCGTAAGAGCTGCAGAAAGACTCATGTGGGTCTGGAGATCGCCAAACACCATCAAAGAAGCCTCGTTCGGCAGATACTCTATGTAGCTATTTACTGGAAGAGTCTTTCTCAGCCTTTCAATCTGTTCTGAAACGGTCTCCCCCTCAATATTGAAATCAACACCGATATACGTCTTCCAGAAGGCATTAACAAGATCTTGAACTTCTTCAGGCGAACCCAGATAGAAGGTTCCGTCAGTCAAATAGGAATAAGCGACCCTATCTCCAAGAGACGTAAGGATATTTCTCAGAATATCTTCGGGCATGGCCAGTGAGAAACCAACCACAACCTGCTCATTTCTAACACTTGGAGAGATGATATACGATAGATCTAGCATTTCTTCCGAAAAAAGATATGTCATCGCAGTAGATAGCGTCATACCATATGTAGTGAATTTCTCGATATTCACATTAATATTCGATCTAAAGAATCTAAGCGTAACAACATTCTCCATAATCGTAACTTCTGGATCATCGATTGCTGGAATCAACAAAGCGACGTTCACCGACAGTCTCTTCGGATCTTGCCTGGTCCACAAACCTTCAACCGGACCCATTCGAAGCGGTAAATTCATATCTCTGCCGCTTACACCGTTTATTGCCAGAGAATATATGGTCCTTGAAGGATTCGATTGTATATTGTAATCTGTGACATTGTCCTTAAAGATCAGAGTCACTGTTACAGATTCTGCATCCATAGTGGGAATGACTGAATTCAGCTGATTAGAGAAACCAATACAGAAGAAGCCCAGAACTAGAAATAAGACCGCTATTCTTCTCACACGAATCACCCCATATTCACCCTCGAGTTTATGACCTGAAATACTTCACAACAAAGAAGCTGTTCGTACTAGTATCATTTAGCAGAACAGCAAATTCCGTAATTCCATATACTATATAGGAGGGAGCAACTTGCTCGCCCACTCTTACTGTTATCTCCGTCTCACCCGTCTGTAGAACTGCGTAATCAACCTTGTTCAACCTGTAATAGGCAACATACCTGACATTCTCTGCCTCTTCGCCGACTTCTAGCATTGAACTTATGACCTCCGAAGGACTCGCATAGAGTGGGAGGAAATGATTCTCCATACTGAAGACGCTCACCACCCTAGAAGTATCAACGGGATCAATTCTTATTCTGCTTGCCGCAACATCAGCAATCTCTACCGGTTCGAAGAGCAATACCAAGAGTACACCACCCGTGACTAACAGAGTAATTGAGACCACTATTATCAAAACGATCTTCTCCATAAAATCAGCTCCGTCTAGAAGGTCCCTGTTACAGCAATGTCCGTCCTCAACTCAAGCAAAAGATTGGAAGGAATATTAGACTCCGGCAGAATCGGAAATCCAAGGTTTGATCTCAGATCAAGCTTTCTGACAAGAATTCTCGGTTCACTGACAATCATCTCAACAAGATCAAGAATATCTCTCGAACTACCTGAGACAGTGATTCCTTTGTACTCTCCTTGAGAAGACCTTATCGGAATCCTCTCCTCTATCTCCTTAAGATAACTCCTTGTACTCATTGCGCCTATCGCTTCGTTTCGGACTCTTGAAAGCAATTGAACCTCAAGGTATGCACTTTCAAGACCGTTCACCTCTTCGACCAGCAGAGATGTGTTCTCGAAAGTGTTGTAGGAGTAAAGTACCACCAGGAACAAAAAACCTACGATCGTCAAAGCGATCAACGACCAAAAGGCAATCTTTGAGTTTATTCCCTTTCTGTCAAGAATACTGAGTCTTCTCTTCAGCTTATTAGCATAGTCTCTGTGAATGAAAAAGCCATCGTTGCTCTCAAAAGATCCCGAGTCGACAAAGGCATTAATTTCTTCGATGTTAAACTCGTCTCTCTCATTCATCGAGGCCACCCACCTTGAGGTCGACAAGTTGAAGAGAGTAAAGCTCCGCGAAGTCCAAATTACCCCTCACGCTTGGCCTGGCAAGAAGGGTTGGTGTGGTAAGCGGTGACGGGAAATAGGTATTATCACCTTCAAATATTAGATAGTAGAAGGAGTTACCAACACCACTTTCAAACGAAATTCTCGAAGCAATCGTCTTCAGAGCGTTCTCGTCTTCGAGATAAGCTTCCATTGTTCTGAAGACATCCATCTCTAGCGACTTCGAGCTTACATGAGCGCGAAGATCGCTAACCTGTCTACTAAGTCTATTCCGGATTGCAATGTACTCCTGCTTCTTGTCGAACATCATGTCAATGTCTGCTATCAGATTCCCTGTAAGGTATGTTCCAGTATTATCAAACAGATAGCCTTTCATTCTAGAAACCTGTCTAAATCTTACATCAAAGGCTTGGGTCACAAAAAAACGAGACCCGATAATCAGAACGACAATTATCAGCAGGACTATTAGAGAATACTTAAGCCTTGATACCCGTTTCTTCCTTGAATGTAAGTTTACGTCGACCAAGTATCTCACCACCTCTCATGAGTAGTCCCACCGAAGTATATGTTATCCCAGTCGTTTCCTTAATCCTAAGAGGCATGCTGACCACATCTGTCTCGTCTCCAAGAATTCTCTGAAATGCTCTTGAGTAAACGGCTGTAGAAAGACTCGAGGGCCCCACTACAAAGAACCTTGTGAAGAGAGACTCGTCGGCCGCAGAAGTATTCGGAGAGTTCGACAGAGTGTTCGTAAGATACATCCTAAGCTGATAGGAGATTAGCCCTTCAAGTCTCTCGGAAGCCTCTTCTATCAATGAATCGTAATATGCCTTGGAGCCGACAAGGAACTCCCTCTGGATATCTGTTTTAGGAGAAAGAGAGTTGTCCTCACTGAAACCACTTGCCAGCTCGTCAAAACCATCGCTTATGTAGTTCAGCCCAACAATCTCTTCTCCTCTCAGTGTAAGGAGAATCGAATAATTCTTATCCACCACAAAGACGATGTTGTTTCCCTCGAAGACACTGGTATGAGCGGTCTTGAAGATGGAGAAAGGCTTAACATCTACTATATTCGGCTCGGGGAAGTTCTCGCCCGTGAGTCTTCCAACGAATTCAAGAACAGCCTTCCTCTTGGTGATAATAAAGGCAGGAACCAACCCCGTCTTCAAAGAAGCAATTGAGTTGAGACAGGCAACGTTTACTTCGTCTGGCGGCAAAGAAAACTGAGAGGCGGCCTTGAAACTGGCAACGCTAAGCAGGTTCTTCATCGACTTGACCCTCGGAACCTCTAGATGCTGAAACACAACATCCTTTGGGTGGAAGGTCGTCACAAATATCTCATCTACGGGAAGAGTATTATTCTCGCCAAACACCCTGGCCGCTTCGCCAAGCGAGTTCTCACCGATCCTAAGGACAGAAAAGACCGGTATTACGTTCCTACCTTCGACCACTGCTCTTACGATCTCAGTGTAACCCTCATCGGAATTAACGGCAGTAATCATACTTTGAAACATATTTACCCCCAAGTCTCAATAAGTGACCTTCCCCGTAACCGGCTGGATAGTCAATACACTGCCATCAGCAAAATTCAGCGTTGTCGAACCGTTAAGAATTACTATAGACCCATCGCCGTTGAATCTTATTCTGAAACCTTCGGGATTCTCCCACAAGCAATCCTCAAAAATATCACCCGTTGTCGAAGACACCCTTCTAGTTCTGAAATCATAGAAGAGCTCGACTGGTCTTGAACGAACAATTGCCTCAAGTCGTTGGCTTTCAATGAAAGAATCGAAAGCTGTTTTGCTGAGGCTAATCTTTAGCTTAACTATGATTTCAGACGAAAACAGTACGACGCCGCTGATACACAGAGAGACCAGGACCAGACAGCACAACAACTCGGTCAAACTCATCCAATACTTTGCTCCATAGCAAAGACTGCACCGTATATCGTTATTGCCAGGAAACCAATGAACCCACCAATAAATAATATCATTATTGGTTCCACAAGCGAAACAAGTTTCTTGAGTGCGTTCTGAACTTGCATATGATAGAAATCCGCAACTTTTAACATCACTTCATCCAGCTTGCCGGTCTCTTCACCAACAGCAACCATACTAACAACAATGGGCGGAAAGACCTTCTGGCGCTCCAAAGCAGCATTGATACTTTCCCCACCCTTTATTCCTATTATTGCATTGCCCACTGCTTTCATAACTCTTGGACTCTGAGAGACTTCTCCGGCCAGTTCCAAAACGGTCGGCAGATCGACTCCACTGGCAACTAGGACCGCAGTCGTCCGAGTGAACCTCTCCATTGCCGTCATGTTTCTCAAATTCCTTATCGGAGGGATCAACTTACCAATGTTTTCCTTGACAACGTTTCCATATCTGCTCTTGAAGAAAAAGTAGCCTCCAATCAACAATCCGACAAGCATAACAAGCAACAGAGGCCAGTGATTCTCAAGAATGCTGTTCATACTCAGGAGAATTGCCATCGCTCCTTCTGGTTGAAAGTTTCCACCAAAAGCGCCGATCAGGTTCGGCAAAATGAAGAAGGAGATCATCCCAACTATTCCAACTGCAAAGACCATCATGAAGAGAGGGTATGACATAGCTGACTTCACTTGATTCTGCAGCTCGACCATCCCTTCGTAGAAGTCGGCAACCCGTTCTAGTGACTCGTCTAGCACTCCACCCGCTTCTCCGGCCTTAACCAGATTGGTGAAGAGGGGCTCGAATACACCCGTCTTTTCAAGTGACTCGCTGAAGCTCATTCCACCTTCTATATCCAGGACCACCCGAGTCACGATCTTTCTGAATCTTCTTGAAAAGAAAACCTGAGTTGAAAGAACCTGAAGAGCGTCTCTTATTCTCACACCTGAGGAAACCATGGTTGCCAATTGCCTTGAGAAGATGCTGACTTCCTTTTGCGAGGCAGGGAACATTGAAGCTTTCGTGGAAACATGTGAAGCGGACTGCTTGATTGAACTGACGACATACCCTCTGCTTGAAAGTATCTGAAGCGCCTCTAGTTTGGAGTTCGCAGCAAGCTTGCCTTTTTCTGATTTTCCCTTGGTGTTGATGACTTCATAGCGGAAATCGGGCATCTTTCACTCCACCCTCCTTAAGAGACAGACTGCGTAGGCCTTAGCAAAACCGGGACTGCTGCCGTTCCCCGATTTCGGTTTGATGTTCACTAGCTCGCTCTCTATCCCAAGAGCACTGGCAACGTTGTCTATCATTGACTGGACAAAACCAGCCAGCCTTATTTCTTCGATAACGACCACAGAATCAACGTTGTTCACTTCCCAGTTGCCTTTGATCAAGTCTGCCGTTTCCTTGAGAAACTCAATACTCCTGCGATCTTTGTTAGAGCTGTTTTCCGGATACCTGAGGCCGATGTTTCCAAGAGAGCAAGCCCCAAGAATCGCATCTACTATCGCATGACTCAAAACGTCACCGTCTGAGTGACCGGAAAGGTACAGTGAATCAGATACTTTCAAGCCACCCAGAAACAAACCTTTGCTTCCTGCGACAATAGGATGAACGTCATAACCTATTCCAACCCTTGTGTTCATATCAGCCTAATAGGCATAATAATATAGGTATACCCCTGAATATCCACAGGATTCATCTGAAGGGGACTATTCGAATCTACGAAATTCAGTTCTACCATTTCGGAATCAACCTTCTTCACTGCCTCTGACAGAAATCTAGGGTTGAAAGCGATAATTATGTTGTCACCCTCTTTGCTCGTCTTAATAACCTCGATCGATTCTCCGTGATCTGGACTACGAGCAATTATCTTGAACTCCTCATCGTTTATCTCAAACTTAACAGAATCAGATCCCAGTCTTGCAGCGATTGAAGCTCTTCTAACCGCATCGGAAAAAGTAACTGCGGGAAGAACAACCCTAGCTTTAAATGACTTTGGGAGAACTTTCTTGTAGTCTGGAAACTCCGCATCGACGACTTTAGTAACTATTTCGGTACCGTCAAAGAAAAACTGGACACGAGAACCGTCGTAAACTACTCTCATGACGTCGGACATCGCAGCCTTCAGACTATTCTGAAGATCTCTCATGCTCTTCAACGTCAGCAAAAAATGGTCTTCGATACTTAGGTCTATCCTCTCTTCAGAGAGGGCCATCCTGAATCCATCTGCGGCAACTAGGCGAACATAACCATCGTCGAATTCCCAGTATACACTGTTCAGATTTCTCATGAACTCATCTCTGGCAGCGCAAAATATCACCCTGTCTATCATCAACTCAACCGATGAAACCGATACAGTGAAGTCAAGCCCCCCGGCTGCAGCCTCTATATCAGGAAAATCCCCTGGATCCATAGTAGGAAGAGTGAATTGGGCACTTCCCAAACGAATAACCACATTAGTTTCTTCGGTCTCAAATATTACTTCTCCTTCCGGGAGATTCCTTACTATCTCTAGAACCAGACGGGCATCGATAACGAAATCACAACTTCCATCAATGTGCTTGGGCTTCAGCTCGGTGGTAATAGCTGTCTCGAGATCAGTTGCCACAAGCTTGATGGTCGACTCATCCTTCATCGAGAAATATATGCCTGAAAGAATCGGTTTTACGCTCTTTGACGCTACTGCACCGGAAACCGACTCCAATCTAGTGAGGATTTCGGAACGAGCTACGACGAATTTCATCATACACCTCCACTTGATGAGCTTTTCATAGATTATAACATCTATGTGGCATAATCATTATGATAAGCAGCAATGGCAGATTGTTATCCACTGGAGAGCGAGAGCGATGAACATAAGATATATTCATTCGTGGAGCATGGAACCAAATCAAGCGATAGCTTTGCAAAACAAGCTCGCCAGTCAGCTCGTCTTGCACACTCGTATCGCGAACCCACGCTTGATAGCCGGAGTAGATGTCTCTTTTCCATCAAGAGCTACTGCCCTAGCAGTTGTAGTAGTACTGGAATTCAGCACTTTACAAGTTGTCGATTGCTTCCATGCAATCGGAAAGGTTGATACACCTTACATTCCCGGACTTCTTTCCTTCAGAGAAGGCCCCACAATTCTCAACGCTCTATCGAAATCTTCTGAAGTCGATTTGCTTTTCTTCGACGGCCACGGAATCGCCCACCCAAGGGGGATTGGTATAGCCTCCCATATTGGTCTCTTTCTAGAAACACCAACCATAGGAGTAGCCAAGAAACTTCTATTCGGGCGGCTGCATAGCACCCCTGTGGACAAGGGAAAGAAAAGCCCAATAACCGCCCCAGACGGTAGGCTGCTAGGGTACGCGTTATGTACTAGACAAGGAGTGAAACCGGTATATGTCTCTCCAGGCAATCGGATAACTCCGGAACTCTCTGTTGAAATGGTTTTGAAGACTACCGACAAGTACAGAATTCCCGAACCAACCAGACAGGCTCACATAATGACGCAGAAGCTTAAGGATCAACTTAGCCTGTAGAAAACTATCGATGCCGCGCCGGTTATACCCGCGTTTTCTACCAGCCTGCTGAGTGTAATACTATAAGTTCCAATGAATGAAGGCATGACAAAAGCAGGCATCTTTCTCAGAATACCGTCAATAAGCAGATCTCCCGCTTTACTTATCCCGCCTCCGATGATGATATGCTCAGGATTGAAGACATGGATGAAATTGCCAATTGCGATTGCCATAGCCTTTGTCACTCTCTCCACTATCATTGTGGCTGCTAGGTCTCCCCCTCGCGCTGAATCGAAAACGACCTTGGCAGTTATTTCGGGTGCGGAAAACATTGAGGATTTGGGAAACCGCTTTGAATACTCTCTGGCCATTTTGACAATGGCTGTGGCAGATGCAAGAGACTCCAAACATCCATGCGAACCACATCCACATAGAGGACCCTCGGGTTCCACAATTGTATGTCCGAGCTCTCCACCATAACCGCTGCTACCCGTCATCAGTATTCCATGGGTAATCACGCCTCCTCCGACCCCCGTGCCGAGGGTAAGTCCTATCATGTGCTGACTTCCTTTGAACTCCCCAAAGGCCCATTCTCCAAGAATAAATGAGTTTGCATCATTCTCCACGAACGTCTGGACTCCGGTTATCTTTTCCAGCATCGATGCAAGTCCGAATCCTGACCAATCGGGGAGATTCGGCGAGAATAGCACAGTACCTGTGTCATGATCTATCGAGCCGGGCGAACCGACCCCAATACCAAGTATTTCGGAGGAACTAACAGCTGATTCGAGAAGAAGCTCCTTTATCGCTTCCCCAATTCTTGTAACAACGGTTATCCTACCATCGAAGACTCTAGTGGGAATCATCTTTTTCTCAATAATCCGGCCGTCTTCTTCAACTATTGCAATCTTTGTTTCTGTACCGCCAAGATCAATACCTATAACGTACTTAGCCATTTGCATCTCCAGTCTAGTACGACTTTTTCTCCATCTCTATCAAGTCCAAGAACTCCTCATTCGTGGCGGTTCCACGTAGTTTTTCCATGATTAGTCTCAGGCCCTCTTCCTCTGACATTGATGAAAGCATTCTCCTAAGAACCCAAACCTTCCTAAGAATATCGGAAGGAAGAAGAAGCTCTTCTCTCCTTGTTCCTGAGAGGGTTAGGTTGATCGAAGGAAACATTCTCTTATTGGCAAGCTGTCTCGACAGGATCAATTCCATGTTTCCAGTACCTTTGAATTCCTCAAATATGACCTCATCCATCTTGCTCCCGGTTTCGACAAGAGCAGTAGCGATTATCGTAAGGCTTCCACCCTCTTCAATGTTACGGGCTGCTCCGAAGAAGTACTTGGGTTTGTACAAGGCAGAAGGATCCACGCCACCGGAAAGAAGTTTTCCGCTAGGCGGAACATACAAATTGTAAGCCCTTGCAAGCCTGGTTATACTGTCAAGGAGGATAACAACGTCGTAATTGAATTCCACTAATCTCTTGGCCATCTCGATTGTCATCTCAGCGACTCGTATCTGCTTCTCTGGATGCATGTCAAACGGAGCCGCAATCACGTGTGCATTTGTGCTTCTTCTGAGATCGGTGACTTCTTCAGGTCTCTCATCAATAAGTAAGATAATCCTAACCGTATCGGGATGATTTTCAGCAATGCCATTTGCTAGTTCCTTCAGAAGTATCGTCTTACCCGCCTTAGGAGGCGAGACAATTAGCCCTCTCTGTCCCTTTCCTATCGGAGAAAAGAGGTCGACCATTCTCGTACTCATAATGTGCGATTCTGTTTCCGTAATAAGCATGTCTTCGGGATGGATAGGAGTGAGATTCTGAAAGGTTATTCGTTCAGCAGCGAAGTTGATTGCTTTGTGGTTAATGGCTTCAATTCTCAGGAGCGCGAAATACTTCTCTCCTTCTTTCGGTGGTCTCACCTGCCCCGCGACTGTATCGCCGCTAGTGAGATTAAATCTTCTGATCTGTGACTGGCTAACGTAAATATCATTTGAGCTTGGGAGAAGATTGTTATCGAGCGTTCTTAGAAAACCATATCCCCCATCTGTAATCTCCAGAACTCCTTGATCAAAGAAGTAGCCGTAGGATTCTGTTTGAGCCTTTAGAACAGCGAAGATCAAATCCTTCTTTGCCATCTGCGTATAGCCCTGTACGTCATACTTTCTGGCAAGTTTATACACCTCCCTGATAGGCATAGCCTGAAGCTGGGAGATGTCAATTTCGACTTCCCTGATATTGTCCTTGTCTTTGTCCTTATCCTTCTTGGGAATCTCCTTGGCATCATCCATAACGCCTTCTCTAAAGGTTTCCTGAGCTACCGGGCCATCTGCATTAGGTTCTTCGTAGTTCTTCTTGGAAATGGTCATAACTTCTTCTTTTTCCTTTCCAGATTCATTAGAAGGAGTTATATTTGCCTTCTGATTCTCCACATCTCTTTTCGTTTGAGTCTTCTTCGATTCCGTCTTTTTTGATTCGGTCTTTTTTGATTCGGCCTTTCTCTTGGTAGTTCTCTTGTTGGCGGCTTTCTCGATTGGAACCTTTTCTACTTGTTCGTTTGGAGTTTCTTCTGTCTTCTTTTTTCTTGGGCTCAAATTCAACGGTACATTCTATCCACCACTGGAAGAATGTACCTACCCTCCTTCCGTGTTCTTGAAATTAATAAGATTATGAAGCTAATCGTATTTGTAAGAAAGCATGGGAGACCTGTCTCCGGCGAGGTACCGATTCTTTCAGGAATAATATACCACTTACGAAGCAAAATTCAAAGCTTATTGACCTTGTTGTTTCTCATAGCGCTTCCAGTCTTTGGTGAACCTCTCTATCCCAATATCTGTAAGCGGATGATTGAATAGTCTGAGAAGCACATCAAAGGGTATTGTCACAATATCCGCACCCATCAAAGCGGCCTCTAGTACATGCATAGGATGCCTCACGCTTGCAACGATGATCTCAGTACAATAGCCATAGTTCGCAAAAATGTCAACAATCTCCTCAACTATTCCCATCCCTTTACTAGCAATATCGTCTAGCCTTCCAACAAATGGGCTTACGTATGTAGCACCTGCCTTCGCAGCCAGAGTAGCCTGAAGCGAATTAAATATAAGTGTTACATTTGTCCTTATCCCTTCACCACTGAGGGTTTTCACAGCCCGCATCCCGTCTTTTGTCATTGGGATTTTAACAACAACATACTCGCTAAGAGAAGCCAATTCTCGCGCTTGTGATACCATATTCTCAAAATCCGTTGCCGTAACCTCGGCTGACACAGGACCCCTAACGGTTTCGCAGATTTCCACAACACGTTGTTCGAACTTCACGCTTTCTCTGGAGACAAGCGTTGGATTAGTCGTGACTCCATCAACCAGTCCAAGCTTCATACCCTCTCGAATCTCGTCAATGTTAGCTGTATCAAGGAATATCTTCACTTTCGTACCTCCGAAGAATGGCTACCTTTCGGTAGCCATCATTTTTTGTCCTGTTTCTTTTCAGTCTTCTTCTCGGGCTTCTTTTCCTGTCTTTCTTCGTTGTCAATGAGTTGGAGGACGGCCATCTCACTAGCGTCTCCTCTTCGCATGCCAAGTTTCACAATCCTTGTGTATCCGCCGTTCCTTTCGAGATACTTGACAGCTATATCATCACATATCTTCTTAACTAGCTTCCTGTCATTGAAATTTCTGTTGATTTCGCGGCGCAAAGCAAGATTTCTTGACTTGAGCTCCTGCGATTCGCTACTCTCGGAATCCTTAGCAGCGATTTCCGCCGACAGTATTGTAGCCTTCTTCGCTTTTGTAATTATGCTTTCTACGAGCGGCCTTACCTCTTTAGCCCTAGTTACCGTCGTTACTATTGTCCCGTGTTCAAACAGCTCCCTAGCCAGGTTTCGCATCAGAGCAACTCTCTGGCTATGGGGCATATTCAATTTGCTTCCACTAACTCTATGACGCATCTCTTATAGGCCTCCTCACAATCATTCTTTCTTGAGCACGATGTTGAACTTGTCTCTCAGTTTCTTCACGACTTCAAGCATTGACTTCTCACCGAAATTTCTGATCTTCAGAAGATCGGCCTCACTCTTGTCAAGAAGATCGCCAATTCTGTTTATCTTATCTCGTTTAAGGCAGTTAAGAGATCTCACTGAAAGATCAAGTTCTTCGATCTTCTTCGCAGCGACGGAGTTTGAGTCTTGTTCATCCGCCTGAGAAACTTCTGCACTCATCTCACTCTCTTCGGTGATTGTCTCTTCTTCCTCTGGCTCGATGGTTGATCCGGTTAGTCCTTGGGTCGGTTGACCAAGTCCGCTTGAAACAACCTCAAAATGCCTCATAAGGATATCAGTTGCTCTCATCAAAGCATCAGAAGGAGTTATTGATTTCTTCGTCCAGACGTCGAGAACGAGTTTATCATAGTCGGTCCTCTTTCCTACACGAACGTTCTCTGTCTGGAAGTTGACTTTCAATACCGGACTAAAGATTCCATCAATGTATATCATTTCTACGTCGTGCTCGATCTCCATCTCTGAAACAGGGACAAATCCTCTCCCTATCTCTGCGAAAAGCTCGATATAGACAACCGAATCCGTGTTGAGAGTAGCCACATATTGCGATGGGTTTACCACTTCAACACCGGTGGGAGTCTTTATATCCCCTGCAGTGATAACCCCAGGTCCTACCTTTTCAAGAGTTAGTTTCACTGCGTCAGAGAACTCTAGAGCAGGTTTCAGCTGGACTTTCTTGAAATTGAGGATGATTTCAAGGATGTCCTCTTTAACTCCGTCGATAACATCGTATTCGTGATACTTCCCAGGTATCTTAAGCTTTGTGATCGCCATACTAGGTATCGATGAGAGTAGAACCCTCCTTAGCGAGTTCCCAATAGTAGTGGCGTATCCTCTTTCCATTGGAGAAAGGATGAACCTTGTGAAATAGCTGTTCTGATCCTCTCGTTCTTCTTCAATTCGCAAGTTCTTGGGCATTATTGATGTCAACATTATTTCGCCCAGAATTCGGGCACACACCTCCTTCCAAGAAGGTAAGAATCGGATTTACTTGGAGTAGAGCTCGATAATCGACTGCAGATCAACTGGAATCTCTACTTCTTCGGTTACAGGGTATCTCAGGTAGGTCCCTCTGAATGTCTCGTAATCTACCTCAACCCACGGATAGGCTGTCCTTTCTTTCGATGCTTCTACCGCTTCTTTGATCGGTACGACCGCTCTGCTCTTCTCTCTGATCTCCACGATATCACCGACTCTAAGGTTAAAGGAGGGTTTATTGACCCTTCTACCATTGACTAGGACATGTCCATGGTTAACCAGCTGTCTTGCCTGTCTCCTGCTGGATGCAAATCCCATCCTGAAGACCATGTTATCAAGTCTTGATTCAAGGATCTTAACCAGAGCGCTTCCTGTCTCTTCACTCTTTCTCAGAGCCGCTTCGAAATATCTTCTGAACTGTCTCTCAAGGACTCCATAAATCCTCTTGACTACCTGTTTCGATCTTAATTGCATTCCGTATTGAGTAAGCTTTCTTGTCGAGGCTCCGTGCTGTCCAGGTGCTACAGGTCTCTTGACTTGAGCACATCTTGGTGAAAAACACCTTTCACCTTTTAGATAAAGCTTGAACCCTTCGCGACGACAAAGCTTACACACTGGTCCTGTATATCTGGCCATTCAACTCCCTCCTAAATCAGACTCTTCTTCTTCTTCTTGGTCTGCAACCGTTATGAGGCAGTGGCGTGATATCCTTAAGCGTCTCAACAGTGAGACCTGCCGCTTGAATAGTTCTGATTGCAGCTTCTCGTCCCGAACCTGGGCCTTTAACTTCTATTCCTACTCTTGTGATTCCCAACTTAATAGCTTCTTTGGCTATCCTGTCTGCGCCAAGTTGGGCAGCATATGGTGTGGATTTTTTCGAACCGGAGTATCCGGCAGTTCCGCCTGAAGTCCACATAAGGGTATTACCCTCGGGATCCGTCAGGGTGATTATTGTGTTGTTGAAAGAGGACTTTATATGTATTACCCCTCTATCAGTAGTTAGCTTTTTTCTCTTCTTGGCTGCTGGTCTCTTTGCCATTCGCTTTTACCTCCCGTCTTAGCTCTTCTTCCGAATCTTACTGGCTCTAGAACCCTTCCTTGTTCTTCCGTTGGAATGTGTCTTTTGACCGCGAACAGGAAGTCCGTTTCTGTGCCTGTAACCTCTATAACTTCCAATCTCGATTAGTCGCTTGATTGACCTGTCAACTTCGGTCCTTAGCTCACCCTCAACTTTGTAGTGCTCGTTGATGAATTTCGCAATTCTACTTACTTCCTCGTCTGTCAGGTCCTTTGCTCTTTTGTCACCGTTGATCTCAGTTCCGGTAAGAATCTCGTTTGCTCTTGTGTACCCTATACCATAGATATAGGTCAGGGCAACGAACGTCTTCTTATTATTCGGAAGCTCAACACCAAGGATACGTGCCATCTATATCCCTCCTCAACCCTGACGCTGGTTGTGCTTTGGATTTTTCTCGCATACAACTCTTATTCTTCCATTACGTCTAATAACCTTGCAGTGTTCACATCTCTTCTTTACCGAAGCGCGGACTTTCAATTCGTTTCTCCTCCTTTGTCTATCCTTTTTCGATAAACAATTCTTCCTTTGGTCAGGTCATATATTGAAACCTCTACTACGACCTTATCGCCGGGGATCAACCTGATGAAGTTCTTGCGCATTTTCCCAGAGATGTGAGCAAGAACAGAGTGGCCGTTTTCCAGTTCGACCTTGAAGGTCGCGTTGGGCATCGATTCCACAACTATTCCATCCATCTTTATAATATCGCTCTTGTCCGACACCAGTGATCCTCCTCACAGTCTGGAAAGGATTTTTGGACCGTCTTTCATAATCGCTATGTCATGCTCAAAATGAGCTGCACGCGACCTGTCCTCAGTAACTACGGTCCATCCGTCTTCCAGGGTCTCTAAACTGTAGTGTCCGCTCGCAACCATGGGTTCGATCGCAAGGGTCATACCTGTTCTCAATAGCATTCCGCTTCCCTGTCTTCCATAATTGGGCACCTGAGGATCCTCATGAAGACTTACGCCCACTCCGTGGCCAACATAGTCTCTTATCACAGAAAAACCCGCGCTTTCCACGCAGCTCTGAATAGCGAAGCCTATGTCACCGAGCCTATTGCCGGCAACGGCCACTTCAATACCATTGCAGAGCGCCTCTTCCGTCCGCTCCATGAGTAACCTGTCTTTCTCGCATAAATAACTTCCTACAACAAAAGACCTTGCAGCGTCTCCGATGAAGCCATCTTTGATCACTCCACAATCGACAGAGACGATATCGCCCTCAGAGAAGACTTTCGCTTTCAAGGGAAACCCGTGAATAACTTCTTCATTCACTGATACACAGAGAGTATAAGGGTATCCATTATAGCCCTTGAATGCGGGGATGCCACCTCTTCTATTGATCACATCTTCTGCTGCTCTTTCCATATCGTTCGCAGAAGCTCCTTCAACTGCGTAAGCTTCTACGACTGCCAACACCTCCGCAACGATCTTCGCAGCAAATTCGATTTTACATATTTCTTCTGGAGATTTCAACCTAACCATGTTTTGCCTTCTCCAGATGATCAACGATTTGGGCTGTGACACTATTGATTTCTCCTGAACCATCAACCTCTATTAGGTTTCCCTTTTCTTCTGAATAGTAGTTGACAACCGGCTCAGTCTTTTCCAAATAAACTCTATACCTTGCCCGCACAGTTTCAGGTTTGTCGTCATCACGCTGAACCAGGTTACTGCCGTCAATGTCACATCGACCTTCATTTCTTGGCTTCAGCGTCAGGAGATTGTAAACCTTACCACATTCGGGACAAACTCTCCTGCTTGAAATCCGGTTCACAACTTCCTCTTCAGTCGCATTTACTAAGAGTGAAACATCGATCTTCTTCTCGAGCACCGTAAGCATTTCGTCAAGAGCTATTGCCTGTTCGACAGTTCTTGGAAAGCCATCAAGTATGAATCCGTACTTTGCGTCCTCTCTTGACAACCTCTCCCTAACCAGGTCGATCATCAGGTTATCGGGGACGAGAAGCCCTTTGTCCATTATCTCTTTGACCTTCAGCCCAAGGTCAGTGCCAGCAGCCACGGCTTCCCTCAACATATCGCCAGTGGATATGTGCGGAATATCGAATTTTTGGGCTAATCTCTTTGCCTGCGTCCCCTTTCCTGCGCCAGGAGGACCCATGAGAATCACATTCATACTTATCTCCTTCCACGCAACTTGCCTTTCTTCACAAATCCCTCATAGTGTCTGACCATGAGATGCGTTTCCATCTGCTGAAGGATATCAATCGCAACACCTACAGCAATCAACATTGAAGTTCCTCCAATAGCGAGGCCGCCAATGCTGAAAACCCCGCCTATAACTAACGGAAGCAACGCAATTACAACCAAAAAGATGGCTCCCATGAAGACAACTCTGTTCAGAACTCTCTGAATGTATTGTTGAGTAGAAAATCCGGGCCTGATTCCTGGGATGTATCCTCCGTAGTTACGTATATTATCTGAAACCTCCCTCACATCGAAAACCAATGAACTGTAGAAGAACGTGAAGAAGAAAACCATTCCACCATATAGGAGAATGTATACGGGAGAAGTCTGCGCAAAAAGTGTCTGAATTACATTCCTACCGCCACTTCCCTCAGGAAAAGCAGTAGCAATAAACTGAGGTAGCATCATTATTGCAGAACTGAATATTATCGGAATGACTCCACCTTGATTAACCTTAATGGGAATGTGGGTAGAAACTCCCCCATAGACCCTTCTGCCCGTAACTCTTCTGGCATACTGCACTTCAATCCTTCTCTCCCCCATCTGTACGTAAATAATGGAAACAACTGTGAAGAGAGCTATCGCTAGTAAAATCGCCCACTGAACTGGCGACAACGCGACTACTACCTGCATTATAGAAGCAGGGTATCTGGCAACTATTCCTCCGAAGATAAGAACCGATATTCCGTTCCCGATTCCCTTCTCGGTAATTCTCTCACCGAGCCACAAAAGGAACATTGTACCACCTATAAGAGTGGAGGTGGACAGAAGAACAAACAGAATTCTATTCGGAATTGCCATTATTGCAGTGTTAGAAGAGAGGCCAAATGATATAAGGAATCCTTGAAGACTCGCAAGTCCGACCGTCAACATCCTCGTGTAGCGAGCGTATTTCTTCTTTCCCTCTTCACCTTCCTTGAGCATTTCCTTCAGACTTGGAACTACAGCAGTGAGAAGTTGAAGCATAATCTGCGCGTTTATGTATGGAGTAACACTCATCAGAAATATTGAAAACTGCTCGACTGCCCCACCTGTGAAAACATCNNAGTCTGAAGACAGCCAGTGCAAGGAATGTGAAGAGGATTCTGTCTCTGAGCTCAGGAATCTTGAACGCGTTCTTCAGGGCATTCCACATTGTCAGATCACCTCTGCCTTTCCACCAGCAGCTTCAATCTTCTCCTTGGCAGTAGCGCTAAATGCATTTGCCTTGACGACGAAAGACTTAGTCAATTCACCTCTCGCCAATATTTTCACTCCGTCTTTGAGATCTTTCAGTATCTTGTTCTTGACAAG
>NZ_DIMV01000031.1:0-7579 GCF_002425715.1 Mesotoga sp. UBA5557 | reverse complement strand
GCGCCATCTCTTGACCCTACCTTTGAAGAAACGAGTGGAAGATCGAGGGAACGAGAGAGAACGCTTTGAACTTGAGATGAAGCTTCGCTTCGAGAAAGACGATATTCGAGACCACCAACATTACGAGAAATAGCAGATCCTGTATTTTGCAATGCACGATGACAGAACAAAAGAAGCGAAAAACGATGCGAGACGCGCTTCAAAGAGCACACACCCCATTTGCAATTGGTCACCCCCCGCTGAAGGGGATTTAAGATCAAGAGCAGAAGAGTGGTTCATCGTTCCGACACTACGTGTCCAGGTTCTTGGTTGAAGACCACGAGATCATGAGACAGCGAAACGGATGAGATGAGATCCAGAGAATATGATGTGGGTAATGATGAGCGTAGAGCGGGGATTAAGATCAAGAGGAGTAGAGATGCGTGAAATCGTGATTACTTGACAATGGTCACTGATTCTGGAACCAAGGAATGAAACATTTGAACTCCAAGAAGACGATGAGGGTATGATAAGGCTTTGCTAGAATGACAATATCTGTGAAAATCATCACACTATTTCCCTATGCGTTCCACAATATCTAATCTTGCCAGACTTATGTTCGGGAATCAGTGTGCGAAATGGCGTAACGAATTTCAGATACAGAGTCCTCAAAGACTTCAAGAAGCTTTTTATCATCCAGTGTATTGAGGATCGTGTATCGTTGCCTTATCGTTCTGGCAATCTTCAAGATCTCAGAAAACCTGCCACTATCAAATAGATCCTCCGGTAGATAGTTGAAAAATCCTAGATCGCAAAGGAGTTCCAATACTTTTTCATAGAGCTCGGCATCATACGCTTTGAGGACAATACAAGTGTAGAATCCAGTCTGATGGCCATGGAGAAAGTTACTGTTGAAAACAACATCTGCCGCGTGGGAGAGCATGTGCTCGGAACCGCTTGCAGAACGAGAGTTCCCCGCATATTCCATGGAAATTCCGCTCGTGATCAGCGAATTCACTAGTGTCTCCACAAAGTCTTCGTCATCAATGCTGGCGTGCCTGAAGTTGAGCAAACTCTTGTAGCTCATTACAGAAAGCGTCTTTGCGAAGTAATCGATCTGTTCTCCCGTACGCTGCGCTGAGAGCTCCCAATCAAGAATGGCAGGGACATTCGAAATCGCATCACCCAAACCTGCATAGAGATATTTCTTCGGTGCACTGTGTATTACGCTTACATCTGCAAAGAGGGCGAAAGGCATTCTCGCCCTGAGGCTGTCGCTTCTGCCATTGCTAAGCTTCATTGAAACGACAGGAGAACAAATTCCATCGTTCGAAGCTAAAGTAGGAAGAAGAATCAACGGGATGTTCAGAATGTGACCGAAGAACTTGACCGTATCGAGGACTGATCCACCGCCAATACCAACTAATGCATCAGGGCGAATACTATGAACAAGGTCGACTTTACTTATGAGATTGTTCAGGTTCGGCCTCTCATCAACCATGAACACAGATTGATCTTTGCTCTCTATTGAATCTCTTATATAAGGTAAGATGTCAAGCACTTCCTTCTGAGTGACAAAACAGACACTGTTGAATCTCATCATTTCTAGAAAAGCGGACAGTCCTTCAAAAGCGCCAGGCTTAACAATTATGTATTTTGGTATCTCTATCGATCTAGTGGAATGATCAATCAACACGTCACCTTCAGTTCGGAGCATTGGCAGACATTAATTTGAATCTGCTTCCAAATGAATTCTACCAGTTGCCCAAGCAGAAGGCAATTTAACGATCCCTTGTCTTTGTTGGCAGAAGAGTTGTTATGTAACTACATTATTGATTCGACATTTGTTTGAAGATCCCTATCTCCAAAACTGGATGTATGGACAAAGATGCCCGGCAAAAGACACCCAGAAGCGTCTGTCTAGATGGACCCCAGTCAAAAAAGGATACTTTGAGAATGTTCGTCCTAGTCAGCCCTTCGGGAGAGTTTCTTGATGGCCTCTTCTTCGGTAGCTACGAAGAAGTTCTGGGTGCCCCTGTTCGACTCGGCAATGAATGCACGCAGGCTGTTGCTATTAACACTGGTGAAGTCTCCGACAATTGCAAGCCTCAACCTGTAGTTCGTCATCTTCTGAAGAATCTCCCCCGCAAGACCTGTGTTGAGATCGTAGAACTCCTCTGGAAAGTGCTCCTTTCTGAATATGAAATCGGTGCAGCCTTCATAGACACTGTCCGATATTGAGTCAAGCAATGCCTGTGCATTACTTATAGCAACGTCTTGCGCATCATAAACTCCTATCTTTGCATTCTCATTTTCAATGATTTTCATTTTCTCACCGACCCCTGAGCGATCTCGGTATATGATATCAGAGAGCTGGAATGTAATCCAAATAGGGACTGATTCTCTTTCATGGCGCGAGCTTTGAGAACTACGAAGCGTTCCTCAAAGGGCGAAAAACAGACCAGTGCAACTGGCACCTTTTCGACCATGTTCAAAATTGCTACAGAAAGAGAAATGTGCTGGACGCAGAAAAGAACCGTTCCTTATCATCTGATAGATTGAGAGAGCAAACGAAAAAAGCCGGAAGTTCCCGAGAAGGGATACACCGATTTGCCCGCTTGTTTGATGTTGCCGACAAAGCATGAAATACTTCATGGCTGTTTGGATGCATCCGCATTATACAATATTACTCGAGAACAAATAGGTGTTTATGGGGGGATGTTCATGAGAAGAATACTGACATTGCTTTCTTTGGTACTCGCGATTCTAACGTTTGCACGATTCGAGATCAAACTGCCTGTCTTCTCGATGCCGGAGTTTGATTCAAGGAACGGTATCATAGAGGTCTTCACAGATTTCTCAGAGCAGAATCTATTACTTGAAGTGACTGTGGTCTTTGCGGATGAAGATCACCCGTGCGCGTTACTCGATTTCCTGTACGATGCCTACAGATTCTTCAGATACGGTCGTGTAGAAGATATAGAAACCTTCTACGTAAGATACAATTCCGACGGTCAGATAATCGTAATCGATTTTCCCGGCGTGTTCTCCGGAGACCACTCCTTCACTGACACGAAAGATCTGCACGGCTCGGCAGTCCTAATGATTCAATTCATAACGTTTTTGGAGGACAGGCCGATTGTTTTCGTGAACACTTGGAACCACATGTTCGGGGTCATGCCGTCTTTCGACAGAGCCACCGAGATTCTGTTCTTAGATTACGTTCTGACAGATGGAAAGAGAATCGATGCAGAGCGGAAATACTCATGGCATTACTGAACAGGTTTGAACTGTATCTCTCTGGAAGAAAGAGGCCGATTGTTCGAGAAAGCGTGAGAGCTGCTCATCAAGTGTAGACAGTTGATCATGTGAAGGACCATTATGTTGAGTCATTTTTTCTATGACGAATGAAGCGTTCTTCGCATGAAAATAAACCTGTAGAAACTATGAACGTAATTATTTGGATCGTCATTCCACAAAATTCCGGCCTTCTGTGGAGTGATAATCCGCGAACTCTTTTCGCAGCGGTTGTTCTGTAGATCCCTTCGCTTTTGTGTGGCGGTTGACTTATAATCTTTCATCGCAATCATTCAGCTAACGGCCGCCAGGTTGTTTGGAAAACATGAATATCGGCTCAAGGAGATGAAGTTCTTGAACAAAACCAGTCTAGAAAGGGTGAAAGTCGAAACAAGAGAGCTCGATAGGCGCGTGAAAAGCTACTCTGAGAGAGCCGATGACGGCACCGTACATGTCAAAGCAGACGACACATCGTTCGCAAAGCAAGATGCTGAAAAGCTTATCGAATTACTTGAAGAGCGGACCAGGTACCTACCATTGAGAAGAGGTCTGAGTGTTTCAATTGAAGGTCCTGAATCAGAGATGAAAGAGTTTATTCCGAGGGTCAGAAACTCTATCAGAGATTCTCTTGTTCCGCTAGTCTACTACGTTGATCTGGATCTGAAAAGACTGGCAAGATTAAGTGTCATTCTTATCGTGGTCGGCATGCTGGCAATGGGCAGCGCTTCGATCCTTACGGAATTATCATTTAACGCGTACGCTCTTCACGAAATTCTGGTCATTGCGAGCTGGGTTTTTATATGGGCTGCCGTTGAAACCTTCTTCTTCGAAAGAAGAAAGTTGAAGAACAGAAAGCACCATCTTCAAAGGATCTACTCAGCAGAGTTCACAACGGCTAATCAAAGGGGAAGTACCGCAACTCTAGATTAGCTTCAGCAGTAATACGTTATCGCTAGGAGGCGAATTCAGTGGCTAAGAAAATGCCAGTAGTTTACTGGGAAATCAACGCACTAGATGGGGAGTCACTTTCGGAATTCTATGAGGAAGTCTTCGAATGGGAAACAGAAGTTAGCGATACTAAATTCCATTCATTCAGGAGCGGAGACCCTAAAGGAATAAACGGAGGCATATTCACGGGAAAAGGCACTCTTCCTACTCACAGGGCTCTCTATATCGAAGTTGAGGATATGGATGAGATCATTGAACGAGTCAAGAATCAGGGACAGGAAATTCTCCAGGGGCCGTTCGAATCTGGGAATAATATCCTTGCATTCTTTACAGATCCAGAAGGCCATATGATCGGCCTGATACAGAGGAAGTAGAGAAAAGCACGATAGCTGCTGCGACACCGGCTTGTATAATGAATGTTGCTCGGATTCTTTCAAGATTTTAATACAAGAACTGAACCTGTAAAGTTAGAGACAGATCACTGAAGGCCGCTGTCATTGCGAAGCATCGATGATAATCAAGAATGCGAATGCTAACGAACAGTAAATAATGGAGTCCCCGGAAACGTCCCTCGTTGGGTCTCTGCAAAGAATTCATAGATTTTCTGGAAAGGGCAGAAAAGAGAACGGTAGCTTCTGAAGCAGCTGAGGAGTATCTCAATCAACGTTTCGATAGTATTGAAGCATCTCTGGCAAGAATCGAAAGTGAAGGCAATTTCATAACTGCCAAAGGAAAGAAAGAATTAATGCACTCCCTTGACGAGGCCGTCGAGGAGGCAGCAGAGGTCTTCAGAAGCTATGGTTTCATGTACACGAGATGGCCAAATCAAAGAGATCTCGAGCTGAGAAACAGAATCGATAACCTTGTTATAAAGAAAGAAAGCAACTCAGTTCACTATGAAAACCCTGCTGAGGTATTTGAAGTTGTGGAAAGACCGGCTGACTTGATAAGAGGAGAGTTGATCTGGCTGGATGTGGCATCGAATGCTATCACTCTCAAAGGTCTCAATTGTCCTTCGACAGAAATAGGCTAATAATTGAGATGAGGGCGGGTAGCGACCCTTCGACAAGATTCAAAGTATACGATCTGGATGCAGGCGAGTACGATGTCTTTGCTCTTCCTTTCGAAGCAGTTCAGATTGTCTCGACCGATCAATATAACTACAAATGGCGAGACGATGAAATACTTACCATTTATTCACACACCGGGCAAGCAGTTTCGGTCAATCGCGAAGGGAAGTTCTCTGAGTTTTCCTACAGCTCGGTAAACGGGCTGGAGTTCTTCGGATTCAGCGATACCGGCGACTTTGGCCTTTTCCGCGGGCAGAGGGGAAGATATTCGTCCAAGAGACGCAGACTTCTGCAGTGAAAAACATCGGAGTAACTTACTCGACGAACAAGCTTCACTGGCTGCCGGAAGAGGACAGAGTTTTCTTCATCGAAGAAAATGGCTTCATTGCAGTATTTTATGCAGTGAAGGGGACTCTATCTACAGAAGATCTCGTCCTCACCGCTTCATCCTGCGCGGTCCTCCCTGGCGGCAAGTGGCTAGTTTATGGAGATGCCTTCGAATTAAAGGCAATCAGACTGGATGGATCAGAAACAATCCGATTGCTTGAAGTATCTGAATCGAGCGAAATTTCAATCGCGGGGACCGTTCACTTGAGAGGAAATTTTTTCCTTCTCTTGTGGATGAAGCATGGAGAAGAATTCGACTACGCCGTTCAAGTGTGCAGCACATACTGATTGCGCAAAGTCTAGAGAGTGCCGGACACGCCACGGATTCTGCGTGATCAACTCTTGGCGGGAGCACCATTTGCATGAGAAAGAATTGCGGTCGTGGCGAAAGAAATACGTTAGTCTCTGTGAAGCATGAGAACTATGTTGACTGGACTGGAGAATGGCAGCCGATCAAATAACCTAAATGACAGATATTTGTCTCATCGCCTCTTTTCTGGGGGTGTATACTGAAATTGAAACCAAATCCTTATGTGAGGGGTGATTGTATTGAAAGTTACGAGGAGAGCTTCTCTGGCCGTAGTTCTGGTCTTGCTTCTTGGCACCATGCTTCTAGCGGCCGGAACCGAGTACACTGTTGTAAAGGGAGACACTCTATGGGAGATTGCAAAGACCTATGATGTCGACTGGAAGGAAATCGCTGAACTCAACGGAATCACTGATGAGTTTGCACTGCAGGTGGGAACGGTATTGAAGATTCCTGCGGCGTATACGGAAATATCGGTCATGATTCCCAATATCGATCATGATATTCCTGCTGTTATCTGCATCCCTAAAGGCGATGGACCATTTCCAATAGTCGTCATGCTTCATGGAACCGGCTCTGACAAGAGCGAAGCCGGCGGAGGCTACCTCCTGGCAGCTCCTGCTCTCGCAGAGGCAGGTATTGCCAGTGTCCGCTTCGACTTCATTGGTAATGGCGAGAGTACTGCAGACTACATCGACTACAACTTCACATCGGCTGTGGACGATACGAATATCGCCTTCGCTTACGCAGCAAGTCTTCCGAGAATAGACGGCCATAGAGCAGGAGTAATGGGCTGGAGCCAGGGTGGAACAATCGCTTTGCTCGCAGCAGGTGAAAATCCCGCTTACAAGTCCGTTGTTTGTTGGGCAGGCGCACCCGACCTGTCGGGTGTTGCAGATCTAGAAGCTTACGAAATTGCAAAGGAAAACGGATTCTATGAGCTTACATTTGAATGGAGAAGCTCCCTTAAGCTAGGTCTTCAGTGGTTCGATGAAGCTTATGGCACTGACGTGTTACAGGTCTTCTCTAACTCCACAGCGCCAGTACTAGCAATCAATGGTGCTCTAGATACAGTAGTTGATCCTGTAAATGCTCAGAGAATTGTCGATGCATCAAGAAACAATGAGTCAGAAGTTCTTCTTATAGAAGGCGCGGACCATACGTTCAACATTTTCACGGGGGACATGACAGCCTTTGATCAGTTGATCGGGGCCACCGTAGATTGGTTCGTCAAAACACTTTAGAGATCGTCTGAAAAAGAGGGACTCCATTTTTAGGAACAAGAGCAGTTCCTCGTTCCGACGCTTCGCGTCCACGTTCTTGGTCATCAGTTCCAAGTTCCAAGATTCAAGTTGCAAGTTATAAGAACAAAAGCTAAAAAGCGGCTCTCGGTTCTGGAGTCTGGCAAAGATTGAGCAATCACTATTCTAAATGCTCTCGAGGGTTTTATCCCAGATGTCTCTCCGCTGTATTCCAAGATCTAGTATTCGATTTCAACGAAGACGGCTCTAAACAGCGTACAGCGGCTCTTCCAGCGTACAGCGGGGTCACCGTTTTTAAGCGTACAGCGGATCTTCAGGGCGAGATCCCG
>NZ_DIMV01000036.1:418-4210 GCF_002425715.1 Mesotoga sp. UBA5557 | reverse complement strand
GGCATCATCATCACCTCGAACCATATAGATGAAAAGAATCAGTCGAGCAAACCTCTATGCTCAAATGAACGGCTCCGATCATGTCATCCCGTTGGGCCCGTATGGGATCTCATTCTAGAGAAAGTGCGGAGCGACGAATCTCCAAACGTCTGTATCCAATTTTCGCATATCCGCCGATTCTACAGAGATTATAACAAAAATGGAGTCTGTCCCTATTTTTGTCGCGTCCCTATTTTTGTCGAATGTGGCATCTCTTCCGCCGGCGATCTTACGGCGCATCACTTCCTGGCGAAGCCAGCATTGCGTCCACAGATGCTCCTCAGTGCAGTGCATCTACCTATAGGCGCTCCTAACAGTTAATTGAATGTAAATAATCGAGTTTGTCCCGAAAGGTCCTTGTTCCCTTCAAATTGAAAAACATAGACAATCTGCTAAACTGTAAATAGAACTATTTCTTGATCCGATACGTAAAACATAACATGTTGGGTAAGGTAGGTGTATTGTAATGAGAATAGACATTCTAGACAAATTAGCCAAGAAAGGTGATGTGTTTACCATAAACGATGTTGCTAATGAGTTCAATATTCAGAGAAATGTCCTTTGGGTAATGCTTTCTAGGCTAGAAAAAGGAGGCTGGATAAGAAGAATAGAGAGAGGAAAGTATTTGATAATACCTTTGGGAAGAGAAAAGGACAGATATACCGTAAATGAATTCCTTATTGGTTCATTGCTCGTTGATCCATATGCGATAGCGTATTGGTCGGCTTTGAACCATTATGGATTAAGTGAACAAATACCAAGTACCGTATTCATTGAAACAACTTCAAGAAAGGACATACGGGAAAAGAGAATCATTGGTATTAGGTACAAGATAGTAAGAATAAAAGAACACAAGTTTTTCGGTATAGGAAAGACCTGGATCGATTACGATCAAATAAACATAACAGATAAAGAAAAAACAATAGTGGACTGTCTGGACAAACCGCAATACTGTGGTGGCATTGTAGAAGTGGCAAAAGCCATAAAAAGTGGAGAATATGATAAATATCGACTTTTTGAATACACAAAGAAAATCAATAATACTGGAGTCATAAGAAGATTGGGTTATTTGTGTGATTATCTAGATGTAGATATAAACCTACCCGCTATCAATACAAGGAACTATCTATATCTTGATCCAACAATGACACATAAAGGTCCAAAGAACTCAAAATGGATGCTCATAGTGAATCTGGATGAAAAAATATTGGGAGATTTAGAATGATTAGACCACAAGAAATCGAAGAAAAATCTGGTCAATTGGAAGTACCAATCTCGGCCATAGAAAGAGATTATGTGCAAAATTGGATATTGAAGGATTTAAGAGCAATAGACATGGTTCTGAAGGGTGGTACAGGCATTAGAAAAGTCTACTTTGAGAATTATAGATTTTCGGATGATCTCGATTTCACTTTGCTTGATGAAATTGAGATTGATGAACTCAATGAACAAATCACCAATGCTGCAGAAAGAACACAAGAGGAAAGTGGAATAAGCATCATTAATAGCGGCATTAAATCGAACGATAATGGATACGAAGCAACCTTATGTTCGGTTACTCCGCATGTGTGACTTTTCGTTATGTTGACTCTGATTCAGCATCTGCTCTTTCGTTGATTGTAAGTAACGGACAAAAATAGGTGTCCACAACTTCCGCTGTCATCTGCAAAGGAGTCCGACTTTATTCTTGATAGTATTGACAGTCATGCACATAAACGATGCAATTGTAT
The DNA here is from genome assembly GCF_002425715.1 of Mesotoga sp. UBA5557. Lineage (NCBI taxonomy): Bacteria > Thermotogati > Thermotogota > Thermotogae > Kosmotogales > Kosmotogaceae > Mesotoga > Mesotoga sp. UBA5557. Next base: position 2,441 of record NZ_DIMV01000036.1, on the reverse strand, counting down.
GCGCAAATGATATTTGTTCTCTTGTGAGAGGTGATACATGTCTTATGCTGAACAGATTCTAGACATCGCACGTAAAAACAACGGTATAGTCACATCGAGGCAAGTCACAACAGCGGGGATAAATCGTCATTATTTGAGAGTCTTGGTAGACAAAGGTTTTCTCGAAAGATCGGAACGAGGCGTTTACATTATTCCTACATTCCTTGACGACGAGATGTTCAATCTTCAAAACCGGTATAGGAGGGGGATATTTTCTCATGGAACGGCTCTATTCTTGCTTGATTTGACAGATCGAACTCCGATCAAGTATTCAATGACATTTCCGATCGGCTATAATACCTCAAATCTAAAAACAGAAAATGTTGAATACTACCGTGTTATAGACGGGTTGTACGAACTTGGTATAACCACGAAAAGAACTCCTAATGGCAACGAGGTAAGGGTCTACAACGCAGAGAGAACACTGTGCGATATTCTAAAAGGGCGTAGTCATACAGATATCCAGATCATAAGCGAAGCGTTCAAGAGATATACACAACTGCCCAGTAGAGATATTCCCATGATTTCAAAGTATGCAAAGCTCATGAGGGTAGAAAAGAAGCTTAGCGCCTATTTGGAGGTATTGCTTTGAAGAACTCGATGCAGCTGAAAGCGATCATTAAGAACGTGGCAAAAAGCAAGAATATATCTGCTCTAATTGTCCTTCAGAACTATATGCTGGAGCGTTTGCTGGAAAGAATTTCATCATCACGCTACCAGTCGAACTTCATCTTGAAAGGTGGATTTCTTATCGCATCAATAGTAGGCCTTGATACAAGGGCGACCATGGATATGGACGGGACCATTAAAGGGCTAAAGGTGAATGCTGAAAGTATATCAAACATGCTGAACGAGGTCTGTGCGATAGAAATGTGAATAATGAAGTCCCTATTTATAGAAAGGCCTTACTTAGTGTGGTTTGGTTGAAGATTCAGGAATTCATGCGGAAATTGATATAATTGTTCTTGTATAGCCTAAGCAGCGCAGGAAGAAGGGAGGGTTCTCCGTGAGAGTCGTTCTTGAGAATATCGGGCCGATAAAAAAAGCAGACATTTCGGCCGGTGATCTGACCGTTCTCGTCGGGCCACAAGCAACGGGTAAAAGCATCTTTCTTCAGTTGTTCAAGTTCTGCGTTGATCACGCCAATATAGTAAAGGAATTGAAGAAGCTTGGCTTTGATTGGAAGAATGAGCTCGAGAGTTTCTTGCCAGTCTATTTTGGCGAAGGGATGCAGGCGATATGGAATTCTCAGAGCTGCATTGAACTTAACGGAAGAAAGTTTCAGATCGAAACTCACGTGAAGAGATCAGGCGGAAATGACAAAGGGCCAAAGGTGTTTTATATACCCGCTCAACGAGTTCTGATTATCTCTGCCGGGTGGCCACTTCCTTTCACCTCTTTCGATCCTACGTACCCTTTCGTTGTTAAGGATTTCAGCGAGAAGATCAGGCACATTATGGGTTCGCGTCTTGGGAGTGGCGGTACCCCAATTTTTCCGAGAGACGGATACTTCAAGAAAGAGATAAGGGACGCGCTGCAGAAATCCATAATGAGAGAAGGCAAATTGAAACTAGATATAGGCCTCAGGAAAAGAATCATGCTGGAGGTTGCAGGAGTATCAATGCCTATCATGACCTGGTCTGCAGGCCAAAGGGAATTTGCTCCCTTACTACTTGGGTTGTTCTGGCTGTTGCCTTCGGCAAAAGTCTCGAAAAAGCAAGGCGTGAACTGGGTCATAGTTGAAGAGCCAGAAGCAGGCCTTCATCCGCTAGCAATTAGGGATGTCTTTCTTACTATAGTCGAGCTGTTGAGCAGGAATTATAGAGTCTTGCTCTCAACTCACTCATCAGGAATAATCGAACTGGTGTGGGCCATAAATGAGATTGTATCTCATCCTGAAGCAACTGCGGACAAAAAGAGGAAGCTTCTCCTCGACCTTTTCGAACTAAAAGCAACGACAAATACGAACAAACTAATAAAGGAT
>NZ_DIMV01000036.1:0-404 GCF_002425715.1 Mesotoga sp. UBA5557 | reverse complement strand
GAATGGGGTGGCCTCGTAGAATTCACTTCCAAGACAAACGAAATCGTAGCACAGCTCTGGAGGTAGAAAATGGATCAAATACAGCCCATAATGAGTTTATCACTTAGCCCCTGTATAAAGAACGGACTTCAAGCGGTTGGAAAGCCTGACAAAGTCAGTCTTCAAGAAACGAGAACCAATGCAAAGAGCGTTGATATAGATAGCTGCCTTAAAGAGGATTATCCCAATGAGAATAGATGGGACTATGCTGTTTTTATCGACATTGATGCTGTGCTGAAAACAGCATTCATAGAGATTCATCCAGCAAATGAATCCGAGGTCGATGAGGTGATCAAAAAGGCGCAATGGATGAAGCGATGGATCATGGATAATCAGATAAGAGTCATCACTGAGAACCGGAAGTT
>NZ_DIMV01000071.1:0-13772 GCF_002425715.1 Mesotoga sp. UBA5557 | reverse complement strand
GAGGGGATTAAAGAGCTCTTCAAGGCTTCAGGAGATCCTAGATCCTTACTTGGCCTCTTTGCTTTCCCCTCATCTCTACTCTCTCCATATTCACCCCTTCTTACTCTACTATTCCTAACTTACTTGTCCAATTCCCCTGGGGGGTGAATACGCTCCGGCAAAGCACCTTCTTACCGGTCCGCCTTCTTTGAAAAATGAACTTAGATAGTTTCTAGTACACACCGGAATTTTCTCATCATCTCCTGTGAATCCAAGGAAACTGAATAATATGCACGCAGTGATCCGAAAATTCTCATTCTTTCTCCTTGTGCATGCTGTAATATTTCAAAAAGGTTTACCGAAAAAAGAAAACAACGTTCAGGTTATCTCTCATCTTTTCCCATATTTCTGCGACAATACCACCAAAATTCTTTCTTATAATTTGTTTGAAAATGATTTGAAGAAAGTGCAGATGAACATGAACCTTGACATAGAAGTACAGCAAGCGGCAATTGATTACCAGTTACAGCAGAACTGACAGTGGAAACCTTCATGAGCTTTCTCACCCCATCCCTCAAAGCCGGGCCGACAAGGTCCGGCCTTCCTGTTGTCTGTTATCTTGCTAATGAGAGTGTTCCTGGAGGCTTATCTGGGATAATAGATCATGTGATTCAGATAGAAGGTCATTCATGACTGGAGATCTGCAGACACCATTTTTGCGAAAGGCTTTTGAGTATTGATGCATGAGAATCCGCCGCGGAGTGAAGAGGAAACTTACAATGAGCAGAATACGGAAAATCAGCAAGATCTTGACTGGAAGAGCCGCCGTTGACGGCGCCGGAGTGAAGCTTGTTAGAGTATTGGGGCACAGAGACGTTGAGGATTTTGATCCGTTTTTGCTGCTGGATGCCTTTGATTCGACAAATCCGGAGGACTACGTTAAGGGCTTTCCATGGCATCCTCATAGAGGTATCGAGACCGTGACTTATCTTGTAAGCGGGATTATAGAGCACGGTGATAGTTTAGGAAACAAAGGCGAAATACTCGACGGAGACTGTCAATGGATGACGGCGGGGTCGGGGATCATTCATCAAGAGATGCCCAAACCGTCGGCACGGTTGCTTGGAGCACAGCTCTGGCTCAATCTACCTGCCAGGGACAAAATGGCAAATCCTCAATACGGAGACATAAAGAGTCATGATGTTCCTGCTGTAGATGAAGAAGGTTCAATAGTGCGCGTAATTGCAGGACCTTACAAGAATATCACCGGAGCATTCGAAGGAAGATATGTGAAGGCCAAGTATCTAGATGTGGAGGTCAAAGCCGGAAAAGAGTGGTCATTCGGGACCGGTGATGATATGACTCTCTTCATCTTTATACTGCTGGGTAGCGGAAGATTCGATCCTGATGAAGAGGAAGCCATTGACAGCAAGCGAGCTGTTCTCTTTGGCGATGGAGATACCTTCTGGGTGAGGGCAGGAAATGAGGGGATAAGATTCCTGCTGTTTTCAGGGAAACCTCTTAAAGAGCCCGTTGCATGGGGAGGCCCGATAGTCATGAACACCAGGGAGGAACTGGATGTTGCCTTCCGGGAACTGAGCGAGAACACCTTTGTGAAGCATGAATGAGACCTGCTCGACCATTTATAGAGTAATTATGAAGACAAGTGTTTGGCCTAGATGATTGCAGAAAAGATATCATGCCCTCCATTCAGCGAAAACTCTATGCGTTGATGCCGGCCGGTCGCAATGTGAGTTCATAAGGAACTATTGAACGATCACAATGGACTGAACCTAGTCGCGAAACAGGTCTCTTCAGCCGAGGTTGCTTTGTGAAAAGCCATACTCATCAAACATTTGGTCATCCAGGCCTTCCAGATTGTTACTTAAATCAAGAGAGTACTATTCAATCTGCTAAGTATTCTCTCCGCACATATGTATAATCAGTTCATACGATGGCTTTGGCGCGTGACCGGGCCAATCTCCGAGTAGTACTGGCGGCAAAGCCTGGAATACTCTGGAGGTGCTTTATGAAAGCGTTCTGGCTTGTTAGGACTTCGCTGCTGATAATCCTTCTACTTTCGTCAGGGGTGCTTTTTGCCCTGAACTCAGAGACACCTGTTGATGGGTACAAACCTCCCACAGAAGTGTCAGGAACCGTTGCCGAAGATACTGTTTGGACGAGGGATCGAAGTCCGTACTTGGTAAGGTCTACTATCACCGTTTCACCTAATGTGATTCTTACAGTCGAACCGGGGGTAGAGATTTTCATCGTCCAGAATCAGGACTTCATTGTTGACGGAACTCTGAGGGCTGTCGGCAATAAGGAGAACCCGATTGTCTTCACCGGAACTGCTCAGGTACCTGGATGGTGGCGATCTATCAACATTCGTAATGAGGGTTCGGCCTTTCTTGAATGGTGTGAAATTTCCTTTGCAGGTGCTTCAACGGGAGCTGGAATTCTCAAGGCGGGATCGGGGTCTTTGAGACTAACTAACTCAATTATCCGAAGAGTCCGAGGCGATGGTCTCAGAATATCTTCGGGGTACTCTTTTTTTGAAAGCCTGAACAACCTATTCATGTATAACACGAATGGAGTCAGGGTCGGGATAAACTCATCCTTCTTTGACCAGACTTCAGATTTCGTTTCAAACGAAGTAGACATCCATCTTGACGGAGGAACTATCGGCGCGAATGTAAGGTGGGGAGCCGGCGGCGATTATTCCATGACGGTTACCGGGGATGTGACGGTGGGTGTCGGGGCTTCTCTTGAGATAGCTCCGGGAACTGTTATCAAGTTCAGGCAAAACAACAGGATCTTGGTCTACGGTGAACTTCAGGCGAGAGGAGAAGAGAGTCGGCAGATCTTTTTCACTGATCTGCGTGACGACTCCGTGGGTGGAGATGCAAACGGTGACGGGAACGAGACTCTTCCCGAGAATGGTGGGTGGAGGTCGATCAATATTCTGAACGAGGGCTCAGCCGTTTTTGAGTGGTGCACTCTGGCCTACGGGGGAAGATCAGATGGAGCTACTCTTCTTAAGAGCGGCAGTAGTTTTCTAAGAATATCGAATTCAACGATTATTAACAGCGCCGGAGATGGACTAAGAGTAGCGGCCGGGTACTCTCTATTTGAGTCTTCGAACAACTATTTCGGGCACAACTCAGTTGGTCTGCGGCTGGGGATAAACTCATCTTTCTCAGATCTCACTTCGCGATTTGAAGGTAATGATCTAGATATCCACCTTGACGGAGGCGCAATAAACACGAATGTTGTGTGGGGAGCCAACAGCGATTACTCTATGGTTACCAATGGAGATATAACCATCGCTGCAGGCGCCACATTGGAGCTCAAAGCCGGAACCGTGATTAAGATGAGGCAGAACAACAGGATTCTAGTATACGGTCACCTTGAAGCAAAGGGTAGAGAAGACGCTCCCATAAACTTGACCGACTTTCGAAACGATTTAGTCGGCGGAGATGCCAACGGGGATGGCGATGAGACTTCGCCGGAGATCGGTTGGTGGCGGAGCATAAGTCTTCTGAACGAGGGCAGCGCGAGTTTCCATTACTGTGTCATTGGTTATCTGGGAGCTAGTGATAGAGCCGGAGTAATCAAGAACAGCACCGGAGCCCTTTCAATTTTGTACAGTACCATACATGATGTTGCGGGTGACGGACTGAGAGTTGACAATGCAGCTGGCGGCACCGAAGTGAGATACTCGACATTGTCTCACAATTCAGGTTCAGGATTGTATTACAAGACCGACGGAGTTAAGACGGAAGCTTTAGCTATTGTTTCTAATGCCATTGGAATAAGACTTCTTGCTGGCAGTTCGATTGAGGTGGACGAAGTAACGTATTTTGATGAAAATAGTATTGCCGTACAGATTGATCCCGGTACAGTCTCGGGAGATGTAGTGTGGGCGACTCCGGGATATATATCGATTCTGATGAATGGTAGCGTGACTATTGCTGCCGGAGCGAGCCTCACAGTGAAGCCGGAAACTGTTATCAAAATAGCGCAGAACTCTATGTTTGCTGTCGATGGAAAGCTCATTGCTTTAGGGACCGAGGAATCACCCATCTTTTTCACCGATCTTCGAGACAACACTGTTGGCGGTGAAATACCTGGAGCAGAATCACCACCGGAGGCCGGCTGGTGGAGATCTATAAGTATCCGCAACGACGGTTCTGCTTACTTCGATTGGTGCAGAATCTCCTATGGCGGTAGAACCGATGGTGGAACGATAGTTAAGAGTGGGACAGGTGCTCTTTCGGTATCGAATTCGGTCATAGCTAATACTTCTGGGGACGGACTCCGTATAGCGGCAGGATACTCTTCATTCGAGCATTTCGACAACCGGTATGTGAGCAATACGAATGGAGTGCGAATAGGTATAGGTTCTTCTTTTGTCGATCAGACAACATCCTTCGAAGGGAATGCGGTCGACATTTACCTCGACGGCGGGACTGTTAACGGAGCAGTAGCCTGGGGATCAAGCAGCAATTATTCTATGATAGTTACGGGAGACGTGAATATCGCAGCTGGGGCTTTACTTAGTATTCATTCCGGTTCTGTCATTAAGTTCAGGCAGAATAACAGAATTATCGTTTACGGAGTTCTAGAAGCGACGGGCAAAGAGAATCTGCCTATCTACCTCACCGATCTTAGGGATGACTCAGTTGGCGGAGATGCAAATAGAGACGGCGAGGAGACGGTTCCGGCTTCCGGCTGGTGGAGATCGATCAGTATTATGACAGATGGGAAAGCAGACTTCGAGATGTGCGTGATCAGATACGCGGGGTATGGAGATAAGGCTGGAGTCTTGAAGAATAGTTCGGGACACGTCGCAATGTCGCATACACTTGTTGAGCACATTGCAGGAGACGGTTTCAGAGTTGACAATGCAGCCGGCGGGGTTATGGTTAGAGAATCTACCTTCTCTCATAACTCGGGAGCAGGAATTAACTACCGGACAGATGGAGTGGTTATCGAGGGATCTTTCTTCGAATCCAACGATATTGGCATAAGGGCCGTTGCGAACAGCTCGCTGTCTATAGATGGGAGGACACACTTTGCCGAAAACAACCGGGATATTCACGTAGATGCGGGAACCATAAGTGGAGAAATAGTCTGGAGAGTTCCTGAGCATACCGCCCTGTTCTTGAGCGGAAGCACTTCTATTTCCAGAGACGCGAGACTGGAAATACTGGCCGGCACAGTTGTCAAAGTGGCTCAAAATACTTCTATAACAGTTGATGGCGAATTTATCGCTATAGGAACTGAGCAATCGCCTGTTCATATAACCGATCTCAGAGATGATTCTGTAGGCGGAGATACGAATAGAGATGCCGAAGCCACAGCGCCGGATAGAGGCTGGTGGAATTCAGTGAACATAAGGGAGTCAGGAAAGGCCAAACTAGATTGGATTACCATAGGGTACTCCCAGAGCGGGATCGTTCGTAGCGGATCAGGATCTTTCACACTAACCAATTCTACTATCCATAATGTCACAGGAGACGCGCTAAAGCTTCTCGCCGGGTATTTAAGTCTTGAACTCTCGAACAATTCATTCATAAGTAACGGGACTGGAGTACGGCTGGCAGTTAATGTCTCTTTCGACGACCGGTTGGCAAGATTCGAAGAAAACGGAACCGATGTATTTGTAGATGGAGGAATGATAACCTCCGACGTAGTATTCGGCCTGAGCAGTGAGTACTCATTCTACGTGTCTGGGGAGTTAACCATTTCTAAGAACGCAATATTGGAAATCAAATCTGGAACAGTTTTGAAGTTTGCTGCCTACAGGGGATTACGGGTTTCCGGTAGCTTAAAGGCCGCAGGGACTGAGTATGCGCCGATCGTTTTCACCGACTGGCGGGATGACTCATTTGGAGGAGATTCTAATCGTGACGGCGATGATTCTCTTCCTGAACCAGGTTGGTGGAGAGGTATCTACATACAGGAAGAAGGGAGCGCGGAGCTTGAGTGGGCTATCGTTATGTTTGCCGGTTACGGGGACAAGGCAGGTCTTTTCAAGACAGGTTCTGGATCATTGATCGCCAAGAATGTGTCGGTCTCAAGGACTGCCGGCGATGGTCTTCATCTAAGCAACAGCACTGGATTCTTAGAAGTTTTTGAGTCTTCGTTCTCTGGAAATTCAACTGGAGTGGGGATCTCCTCCTCGCAGACCGTTCCTATTTCTTTCGCTGACTGTATCTTCGAAGAGAACACCATCTATGGTGTAAGAAACGATAGTCAGGTCGATGTAGTTGCTGTAGATTGCTGGTGGGGCGACATTGCAGGTCCGCACCATCCTTCTCTCAACTATCGAGGAACGGGGAATTCAGTAAGTGACAATGTGACGTTCGATCCCTGGACAGGAAAAGAAGAGCTTGAATACGAGTTGGATACGGAAGAAACTATAACCAAAGAAGAGGTAATTGGAGAAGTCTTTGCAGCCGAATGGGTAGAGGTTTTCGCCGATGGAATATGTTTTGAGGTTCCGTCGATCTGGTATGACGATTCTCAAGAGTATAGGCGCGAACTGGAGGACGACGAAGATTCGAAGGCCGTCAGCAGATGGTTCGATTCTGAACCCGGCTCGGAGAATGTTTTCTTTGTTATTGCTCGAGTGAGGCCCGATTTTCTTGAAGATGAAAAAGAGGAGATCAGACTCTCTATGGAGGTTGTTGAAGAATCGGAAAGGCTCATTGCCGGTCAACCCGGCATATGGATAGAACTTACGGCGCCCCAGTGGGACGTTGAGAGAACAATCTACTCACATGTCTATCAGCCCGATGAAGACGGGTACTGTCTATCGATTGGATTTGCGGCAAAGGTGGGTTTTTGGAGCCAGAATGAACCGATTCTCGAGAGAATTGTGGATACATTGAGATACTGTGTGAACTGAACCACGCCACAGTATGTGTTCGCAAAGCAATCAATGCAGGAACGATGGCACTGACTGTGTCTTTCAGTCGATAAGTTTCTTTGACTACTTAGTCGTCGAATGCCGATAAGTCGTCTCTGCCGAAAGGATTGTCTTTCACACGATTGAGGTGTCTCAATCTGAAGGCAAAGTAAATTATGCCAATGATCTCCCATACTATGAAGAACAAGAAGAATGAAGCACTGAAATCTGTCCCGACCTGATAAAGAAGAATGAGCAATATCACTATTGAAAACACGGCCCCGAAAACCGGGATTAGGGTAAACCATTTCTTATTAACTATTGCGGGAGCTCTCTCTTTGAGCCTTGGATCATTCTTCAGTCTGAAGACTGCAAACATCGTTGGGACGATTACTGCTATTCCGCCTATTGAAGCGAAGGCTGCGAATAGGTTTAGGCCGGATTCGCCAACTGAAATCAGCATAATTGAAGAGAGAAGCCAAATAATCGTCAGCAAAACCCATGGTGTTCCTCTCTTGTTGACCAGTCCGAGTTTTGAGGGGAATACTCGGAGTTTACAAAGTGCGAGCAAAGATCTAGTCCCCCACATGTATGTCGCGTTAATCGTTGTAGCAATTGCGAGTATCGGGCCGCCGAATGTGAAGACATAGAAAAGAAATCCGCTGAGGTAATTCGAAGCAACGTCGTTAAGAGTGCCATTAGTCATTACATCTTCTCCTACTCCAAACGAGACGATTGCCATCAGGAGATAGCAGACCAAGACAACTGAGAGAGAAAAAACCACCGAAAGCGGGAGATTTCTCCTGGGGTTTTCCACTTCCCCACCCAGCTCTATCACGGCATTAGAGCCCGCGTAAGTAAAAGTCAATAGCGCCGAAGCGTATATTATCGAACCGATCCCTTTCGAGAAAACGCCTTCGAGGTTGCTCGCTTCGATTCTGCCAATGCCCGGCACAGTGTAAATTGTGATAGCAATAAAAAGTAGAGCTACAGCTAGAATTTCCACTCGCGAAGCCATTTTAAGACCCATAAGGTTGACTACATAGAAGAAGGTGAGAATAATCAGAGCTACAGGCACAAGAGCGATCCCATCCCAGATACCCTTCATATATGATGCCAGCGCAAGCGCGTTCAACGGAAACAGGCCGACAAATGCACCGAAGAGATAGGCCCAGAGACCGAGAAATGCGACTTTGGGTGAAAAGAGGAAAGCACCGTACTTGAAAGTTCCGCCTGTCGTGGGAAGTGTCGATCCGAGCAACATGACGTTTATCATGATAATTGCCATGGGAGCAAAGGCAACGACGAATGCAAGTATTGTTCCCACCCCCGCACTCTGAGAAGCGATCGGCATGTAGATGAATATTCCTGCCCCGATTGTCATCCCCACTTCCAGTGCGACCAGATCCCAGAACTTCATAGTCTTCTTCATCTATTCCACCTTTCCGAGCACCGACCAAGAACTTTCGCTCAACTCTGAATGCCTTTCATGGTGCATCTTTTATTATACATTGTGTCTATCCTTTGCTGAAAGGCGATCTCAGTTTCGACTCTCTTTAGGCCGGGATTTCTTGCCTTTCCACAGGTTCTGCTACTTTGGTCGTCATATGCTGAGATGATTCCTTATATTGTGTGTAGTATTTAGAGATGCTTCGGGGAGTCGCCATTACAGGTATTGTTGGTATAGAGGTGAATCTTCGTCTGGCAGGAGGATCCGTTGGCACTGCATTGCACAAGTTCGTTAGTGAAAAGGACTTTTGCTGTCATGCTTGATAGGGATTATACTTGAGAGAACTCCTTTTCGTTGGTGGTAAAGTTATATCTAAGACAATTACTGTTTCCGTGTGGATATTGATCGCTTTGGCCTCGTGAGCAGTGTCGCGTTTGAATTTTCTTCTTTTCCACTCGTTTATCGAAATTACGGCGATTTTGATCGCCGGAGTCCTGGTATCAATGGCATTCATTTCCAAAGGAAAGAATGTTCTCGTGCTGAGAATGGGATATCTCTACAGCGTAGTAATGGTCCTGGATGTTCTTCACACAATCTCGTTGCCGGGATGGGTGTCTTTTCTTCCTGGACGGCAAATCAGCCGACACAGTTCTGGATTCTGGGTCGGTTGATAGAGGCTTCCGGTCTGGCGTTGGCGCTGGTTCTGCCCAAGAAACGAAATCTCAACATTGGCTATTTTGCAGGGTTCATTATTGCAGGAGCCCTTGGAAAGACGACGATCTCCCTTGGATACTTTCCTGAATGTTTCATTATGGGAATAGGTCTCACTTCATTCAAGATTTCGATAGAATATGTAGTAATCGGAATCATATTATTGAGCATCTATCTTCTTTTTCGAAGCGTTTCTCCAGACGTTGTCCCGTACAAAAAGTACTACTTTCTGGCTCTTCTTATGACCGCTGCCGGTGAGATAGTTTTTACGACCTATACCGACGTGTACGGTTTTTCTAACATGCTTGGCCATGTTTTCAGAGTGATATCTTATTTCGTTATCTTGCAGGGGATAGTCTACAGGTCCATTCGCGAGCCGATCGACAGCCTTTACAATAGAATCAGCAAGACCCAGGAAGAGCTTATTGCAATTATGAGCGAGACGACTGAAATAAAGGATCCATACACAGCAGGTCACCAGAAGAGGGTTGCCATACTGGCAGAAGAGAAAGCAAGAAAGATGTGACTTTCACAGGATGACCGAAATGTGCTTTCGTTAGCCTCCAGGCTCCACGGCATCGGGAAGCTGTTCATACCTGCAGATATACTCAACAAACCCGGAAGGCTTAACGAGATTGAATGGGCGTTGATCAAGAATCATCCCGACGAAGGCTACAAAATCCTGAAGGAGATCCATTTCGGTCTGCCCGTTGCAGAAATAGTCAGGCAGCATCACGAGAGAGTCGATGGGTCCGGTTATCCGAGAGGTCTGAAAGACGGTGAAATAATGCTTGGAGCGAGAATTCTTGCAGTTGCAGATGTTGTCGAGGCAGTAAGCTCCCATCGTCCTTACAGACCCGCACTGGGACTTGAGATGGCCCTGGAAGAGATTAAATCAGGAGTTGGCACGAAGTATGATGAAGAAGTCGTCAAAGGCTGTCTTGAGCTATTCAGTTCGGGTTTCTTGCCAGACTAGATATCAGATTTCAAACTGCAAGAAGCTCTCTTCCTTGGAACTGTGGACGTTGTGAACTGCATCGGATAATGAGGATTTCGATCTGGATCATAAAGTATCTGTTTTCATGTTGATATTCAGTCTCTCAGAAGCACAACATCCTTCATGGAACTCTGGCCGCACACAATTCGATAGGTTTAAGGAACGGAATCAAGATCTCGCTAATTCGAGGTGGTAAGGTCTGTCTCACAGGCCATTTACACTTTCGGCTATAAAAGTCCCGATTGGTCTTTCATTGTAGTAAGCTTTTCGATTCAGCGAAGGCTCTCATGAGAACGAGTATTCCGGGAATTTCAGATGCAACCGCGCAACTTCCCGTTTTTGACATCACGATTATTTATCTCGGTCATATTAGTAACCTCTCTTAGATACTTCACAGCACCTAATCAAATATAATGAAACGAATATGAACAACTATTGATCCTAGGATTATTCGGAAAGGGATGCAGAAGTTGTTGATGATGAGATGGAGGAATAGATGATGAGAAGAATGTCAGTAACTGTATTTCTAATTCTTATTACGGTTTTTCTGGGGGCAAGGCTAAATGTAGTAAAGTCTCTTGTTCTTGGTGGAAGCGGCAACGACGAGGCAAGCGACGTTAAGATTCTCGATGATGGAAGCGTTGCGATTTCAGGGCACACAGACTCTTCTTTTGGGACAGTTGTTTCTTCACACGGTCAGGAAGACTTCCTTATAGTGAAACTTGACAGTGACTTGAATCTTCAGTGGTGGAAAACCTTTGGTGGAAGTAAGAGAGATATTGCTGAGGCAATAGCCTTAACTGCTGACGGGGGATACTTGTTGGCAGGTCTGACGGAATCCGCAGACGGAGATGTGACTAATAACAACGGTATTGGTGATTTCTGGGTGATCAGGCTTTCAACAGAAGGCGAACTCATCTGGGAGAGAACACTTGGGGGCAGCGGACAGGATCATGCATACGATGTACTTGAGAAACCTTCAGGAAACATTGTAGTTGCAGGATACACAAGATCTGCGGACGGAGATGTCTCTGGCTATGATTGGGGAGAAGACTTCTGGATAGTGGAACTGGATAGTGAAGGCAATATGGTGTCTCAATGGGTAGTTGGCGCTTACAGATCTGAAGATTGCGCGCAAAAACTTTACCTGGGAGAGGACGGGTCAATTTATGCAGTCGGCTACTTTGCTTACAGAGATTGTGGAATAAGCTGCAACTACGTGGACAACCAGATGTCGATCTTGAAGATCTCGGCTGCTGGGGAAGTCGAATGGTTTGATCAGTTCGGAGGTCAGTGGTTTGAGGATGGCTTCGATATTGTTGCAGAGAGTGATGGCGGTGCCATAGCCATTGGTTCACAGGACGCCGGGGTATCACTGTTTTCGAATGGACTTGGTGGAAGAGATTTCTGGGTTATTTCGGTCGATGATGATGGTAATGAACTGTGGAGCAAGAACTACGGCGGGAGTTTCACGGACGTTGCGCGTTGCATAGTTCTTACAGATGATGGGGACTTGATTGTAGCTGGACAGACAACTTCTAACGACATCGATGTCAAAGAAAATTCCGGCATGAATGATGCTTGGATCATGAAACTGGATTCTCAAGGAGGGATAATAGATACTCTATCTTTCGGCGGTTCCGGGGATGATGTCGTCAATTCAGCCTATATTGAAGGGAACAGGATCATATTCGCAGGGTATTCCATGTCCTATCAAGAGGGCAGTGCAGAAAAGAGAGAGAAAGATCTTTGGCTATTTGAAGTAGTTAATTAGCTGACTAGTAGCCATTGAATTTCTGCATCAGACGCATTACTCCTTCTATTTGCTGAAGATGCAGCATATTCGGGAGTTTTCCCGTTTTCTTCAACGGGCTTTCCCTAGAATTTCCATCAACAGTTTTCGTATTGAGTAACAAGCCTTCAAAGACTTCTGAATAGCCGATCCATTTATCTAGGATGTCGTATTGATCTCCACATCGATAAGTGGGTATCTCGTAAAGACTAGAGTGGCATTCTGTTTGTCGTCACTTTATGGTCTCACCAGGATCTGTGCTACAATCAGTTTGGAGTGCCTCTGCTGTTTACGGAGTGTGAGCTGTATGGGTCTTTATGCGATAATTACCGCCGATATCATCCAATCAAGGAAGCAAGAGATTCCGGTGGAGAGTATTCGGAATTCGATCGAGGGTTTTGGTTCGGAGTATCTCGCAAAGCCATTCGCCATATCTAGAGGAGATGAGATTCAGGGTGTATTGTCTGAGCTGGGGGCCCTACCGATACTTGTTCGAAGGTTGAGATACATTGTGCGACCCTTCAGGCTAAGAATTGGGTTAAGCATAGGCGAAATCGATAAGAAGGAGCTTGAGGAGGCCGGTTCTTCTTGGGATTTAAGCGGCAGAGTCTTCTTCGATGCGAGAACGGCGCTTGATAGTGCGAAGCAAAGTAAGATTTCCAACACTTTCTTCGTTTATGATAACGAGTTACTGTCAATTGCCATGAACACCTCTTTATCTTTGCTTGAAACTGTTGAGAGGAGTTGGACTGAAAAGCAGTGGGAAGCCGTTCATGTATATGAAGCCGAGGGGACTTACGAAAAGGCGGCTAAGGCTCTGGGAGTGACAGCCCCGACGGTTCAGGAACACTGTGAAAAGGCCAGCTGGAATGTGGTAAGAGCTGCCGAAATGGGGTTGGCAAAGTTGATCGATTTGTCGCTTGGAAATTAGTTTATTCAGCCTTATATTTGTAAAATTAGTCTATATAACCTTATTTACGCTAAATAAGTCTTTAGGACCTTATCATAAGTATATTTCACGACAAACGCGCATTTACTGGGATATTAACGGAGGCTACCATGACACGATTAGTGATACCTCTAGCGCTTTCGGTTCTGGCGCATGTACTTGCCGATTTCTTGTTTCAGACAGACGCAATGGCAAACGAAAAGAATAATGTTCAGATGAAGGGATTCCTGAAACACTGGTGCGTTGTGTTTGTGACTCTTCTGGTTCTTATGCTCCCCTTCAAGCTGACCGATGTGCTCATGTACTGCCTTGTGCTTTCCCTCTTTCATATACTGATAGATGTGTTCAAAGCTCAGATCGAGAGTCGGAGAGGTCCGGCAACGAAGTTTGTTATGCTCCTTGTTGACCAATTCTTGCATCTAGTGCTCATTTCTTTCCTCTTGCCGATTTCCAGCTTCACCGTTTCAAGGAGCTTCTCGAGCTTCATTGGCTGGTTCTCCATACATACGGGGCTAAACCTATCCTCGCTTCCGGTTCAAAGAATTCTGTTGATAACAATTGTCTATTTGTACGTACTCTTTGCCGGTGCGGTATTCATAAGAAAGCTCTTCGATCTCATCTACAAGAATGTACCGGACTATCTTCAGAGAATAGCAGGAGACAGCTCCGTTCTCGATAATGTGAAGACCGGAAAGGTGATCGGGATCTTCGAAAGACTTCTCATTCTTACACTTTATCTCACGGGAAATGTTGCCTCTATAACCATTGTAATAGCCGCCAAATCGCTGGCCAGATTTAAGAATTTCGAGAACAAAGACTTTGCAGAATACTATCTAATCGGGACACTGGCGAGCGTGATGATTGCAATGGTTGGCGGGATGATCTTGAAGGTTCTTTGAAGGGTTGGGAAGAGCCTGAGGTCAGAGGCAAGAGGTCGGAAGAGCGAAGAGAGAGAGAAGTCCATTGTTCTGGTGCTTT
>NZ_DIMV01000070.1:0-21347 GCF_002425715.1 Mesotoga sp. UBA5557 | reverse complement strand
GAGTAGTTTCATTTTTGATGCATCGTTACCCTTTTCAAGTAGATTATTTGTGATGCATATCGAAGAGTTGATTTTGCTCTTGTTATTATGCTAAACTTATTCCAGCGTGACAGAGATGATGAGAAAGTCGTGCCAGTTATGAGGTTGCGGCTTTTTTTATTTTGAGTGATCTTTCCCTGATGTTTGTTAGTCATAGTTTCGTGCAGCAGTTTCTTTCATATTCGGAACAGTGGGGTGATGTATTTGCGGCGCCGAACTCGGGAAGCGCTTACCGGCTGGGCAACTGTCTTACCAGCGTTGGTAGTTCAGGTGATATTCATTTATTTGCCACTTGTGTGGGCTTTCTATGTCTCTTTCTTTAGCTGGAACATGATTAGGCCAATGAGGTATGTAGGATTTCAGAACTATGAAAGACTTTTTTCGTCGGCCGACTTCTGGAACTCCATGAGTGTAACAGGCATCTACATTCTTGGTACGGTCATTCCTTCGGTTATCATTGGGCTCTTACTGGCAGCTCTTCTCAATATTGAATGGATAAAGGGAAGAGGAATCTTCAGGACGCTCTTCTACATTCCGGTTATCACTTCAATGGCCGCTGCTGCAGTAATATGGGGTTGGCTGTATGAGCCGAATTTCGGGTTAATTAACTATTTCCTGTCTTTCTTTGGTATAAAGAACATCAAATGGTTAAGTGATCCGAATTATTCGCTTCTTGCATTGATAATCGTCGGTGTCTGGAAGCGTATAGGTTATAACATGGTTCTCTTCCTCGCCGGGTTGCAGACTATACCAAGAAGCTACTACGAAGCGGCTGAGATAGACGGAGCTACTGCGTGGAGCAAATTCAGGAGGATCACGCTCCCTCTTTTATCGCCGACGACTCTGTTCGTTTTCATTATGCAGTTCATCGCTTCGTTCAGGGTGTTCGTCTCCGTTTCTGTTATGACGAGCGGAGGACCGGCGAAGAGCACACAGGTTATTACCTATTATCTGTATGAGAATGCATTCCGTTATCTGAAATTCGGATACGCATCGGCGATTGCTGTTGTTATGTTTGCTATGATGATCATACTCACCCTGTTGCAGTTTAGGCTGAGCAAAAGGAGGGTGCATTATCAATGAGAAGAAAACCTGCCCTGCCGATAAGGCTAATTGTCTACGCAGCGATCGTTTTTGTAGCGGTAATCATCAATCTTCCTTTCTTCTGGATGCTTGTTACCTCGTTCAAAACGGAAGATGCCGCTTTTTCGATTCCGCCAAGCTTTCTGCCGACAATCTTCGACTTGCGGAATTTCGTGAAGGCTTTTGAACTCATTCCACTTGCCAGATATATTGGGAACACGCTCTTTGTAGCTCTTACTGTAATGTTCCTCCAGTTGATCTTTAACTCGCTTGCGGCTTACGGGCTAGCCAGGATAAAGTTCAGAGGAGCCAATATCGTTTTCATGATCTTGATCGGAACTCTAATGGTACCGCCTGAAGTTACCATGGTTCCACTTTATGTGTTAGTCAAACAATTCGGTTTCATCGATAAGTACCTGGCGCTCATTGTTCCGTTTATGAGTTCGGCCTTTGGGATATTTCTATTGCGTCAATTCTTCATGGGTATTCCAAGAGAACTTGAAGAGGCAGCAATCATAGATGGAGCAAGCAGAATGAAGATTTTTGTGAGGATTATACTGCCGTTATCTAAGCCGGCTCTCTATACTATGGCTTTATACACATTTCTTGCACACTGGAATGAATACATGTGGCCGTTGATAGTAATCAATGATGCAAAGAAGCAGATGATTCAAGTTGGTATTTCCCAGTTTGTTAGCGGTTGGGAGACTCAGTGGACACTGCGAATGGCGGCCTCCACGACGGCTGTAATTCCGATTATAGTCATGTTCTTCTTTGTTCAAAAGCAGTTTGTGGAAGGTATAAGTATTTCGGGGTTGAAAGAGTGACCCAAATTTCGAAAGGGGAGGTTTTTTTATGAAAAGAACATTTCTAATCGCACTTCTAGTAGCCGTTGCTGCGATAGGATTCGCTGCACCGGTGAAGGTAACAATGTGGTATGCCCAGACGGGCATATACTCCCAGACACTCCTGGATATTGCAGCGGAGTTCAATGAACTGCATAAGGGAGAGATTGAGGTTGAGGCTGTTTACACGGGAAATTACCAGGATACCATGCAGAAGCTTCTTGCAGCCATGGTAGCTGGTGACGTTCCAAATCTTGCACAGATTGAGCAGGCAAGGATAGGTCAGTTTGTTGATGGAGGTGTATTCCAGGATCTCAATTACTTCATCGAAAGAGATCCAGAATTTGCTGCAACACTCGACGATTTCTGGCCGAGATTCATCCAGGCAAATACCTATGAACAGGGATTGCTTGGGTTCCCGTTGAACTGCAGCACCCCGTTGATGTACATCAACAGGGATCTCTTCAGACAGGCGGGCCTTGATCCAGACAATCCTCCAAAGACCTGGACAGAGGTCTATGCCGCCGCCAAGCAGATAAAGACGTTGGGCGAAGATATCTTCGGTTACAGATTTGGAATTGACGACTGGCTTCTCGAAGCCTACATCTGGCAGTTCGGTGGGCAGATCATCTCGGAAGACGGAAGAGAAATGCTTATTTACTCTCCGGAGACAGTTGCGGCATGGAATTTCTTCCAGAAGGGAGTTAGGGAAGGAATATTCATATTCGGAGTTAGCGGCGGAAATGAACTAGACTTGTCTGGAAGAATCGCGATGGTAGTCCGTTCAACCGGTAGTCTTGGTTATCTTATACAGAACGCAAAGTTTGATCTTGGCGCAACTACGATGCCCAGTCAGGTTAAGGAAGTTGTTCCGATCGGTGGAGCCAATGTCTTTATGTTCTCCGCAAGACCTCAGGCAGAGAAGGATGCAGCTTGGGAGTTCCTGAAATTCCTCACTGCTACTGAGAATACGAAGAGATGGTCACTGGCCACGGGTTACATGACCAGCAGAATCTCTGCCTTCGAGTCTCCGGAGATTCAGAAGATCATGACAGACGATCCAAGATTTGCTCTCACTTATCAACAGCTGAGAGACAGCGCTGTTAGGAGACCTTGGTATGGACCATATCCAGAAGTACATGCAATGATAACTTCTGCCTGGGAAGATGCAATGTCTAACCCGACAAAAGACGTTGATGCAATTCTGAAGAATCTACATAAAGAAGCTCAGTACGTACTCGACGACTACTACTTTTGATCCATTGTGAACATGCTGAGGGCAGCGTTGGCTGCCCTCTTTTTTAGAGGTGATGTTATGAAGAAGTTTCTGGTAATTGTTTTCCTCGTTGCCGCCACACTTATCTTTGGTCAAGTTTTCTTTGGAAACATCCACGCACACACTTCGTATTCTGACGGTCAAGGTACTCCAGAAGAAGCCTTCGAACACGCAAGAAATTCCGGTGTTGTTGACATACAGGCAATAACCGACCATGACCACGATCTAAACTACAAATTGACAGATGGTTCGTGGAAGCTGGATAGGATTATTGAGATGGCAAAGAAGTACACCGTGGAAGGTGAGTTCATCGCCATATCTGGCTTTGAATGGACATTGACAAGTCGCGGTCATATAACGATCTACAACACATCGGAATGGATTGATAGAAGCACTACAGACCTTTACGATATTTATCAGTGGATAGTGGATAGAGAGGCAACTGCTCAATTCTGCCACCCTGGAAGGAAGTACGGTGATTTCTTCGATTTCGAATACTTTCCTAAAGTTGATCTTTATATAAACACTATTGAAGTAGGAAACGGGGCAGGGTCCAATTCGAACAATGTGATTAAGGAAGAGTATTTCGAAAGATATCAGCGAGCACTGAATCGGGGTTGGCACGTGGGAGCCTCTGCCAATCAAGACAATCATCAAAGGCAGTGGGCTACTGTTAATGACGCAAGAACTGCGTTCGTTATTGATGAGTTGACTACGGATAAGGTTTACGAAGCTCTCAAGACAAGAAACATCTACGCCACAGAAGATAGAAACGCCTACATAGCATTCGTCACTGAAGTGGCAAAGATGGGCGACATTCTGTACGACATTCATAGGGCAACTCTGCGTGTTGAGTATAGCGATCCCGGGGAACCTGTAAGAAGGGCCGCAGTATACAGCAACAATGGAGTCGTTGAACTTGACGTTTCCGGTGATGAGTGGATCATAGAACTGAACGTTGATAACCCGCTCTCATACAACTGGTATTTCGTAAAGATCGACCAAATCGATGGGAACGAAATCGTCTCTTCGCCAATTTGGTTTCAAAGCAGCACTAACAAATATCTTCTGAATGCGAGAACAATCAGTCCAAAGCCGGTGAAGGGGCTTCCATTTGAAATCGGCTTCGACCTCATCAACTCTCTTCGAGAGGATCAACTGATTTCCGTTGAAGTGAAGAGCGGAGAGAAGACTATTTTGGATAAGGACTATGAAGTCTCTTCTATGACTTGTGCGGAAATAACTGAGACTCTTGAAACGGAAGAAGCGGCCCTAGACTTCTTCGTTGACGGTGAACTTGCATTCAGAATCAACGTTGATTTCGTAAGCTTCTTAGCGCACCTGGATACTTCTCACGAGAACTACTTTGTGACTGAATTGAAGCCTTTGACGCAGTTCTTTCTGGAACTCGGGGGTGAAGTGAGACCAGTAATTGGGGAGTTGACGGAGAAAACTACTTTCAGCGGTCAGGTGCTGATTCTTCCCTTGCCTGATTCAGATACTTTCATGAAGGACTTTATGGAGATCTCAGAGAAACAGATCGATTTCATTGTTGATTACGTGGAAAATGGAGGATTGCTGGTCATTGTCCTTGCAAAAAAGGAGATCACTCACTCATCTATAGAGAGCTACAAGTTGCTTTTCGAGAAACTGCCATGGGTGGTTGAACTTGAAAATGGCGGCAGGTCAGTATCTGGAACGAGTACAGGAAATCTGGAAATCGAGAACGGCGGCGGAGTCGTAATACTTACTTGGGACGAGGCGACTGGAAAGGCCTCAATAGATGAAGGAACAAAAGGGTACATCGAGTTCAAACTGGGTCTGAGATGAAGTGAGGGATTGATTTGTCTATTTTGGAGAGTTTCACACTCGGCGAGAAGGGAAAAAGGATATTCGGAATTGTAGAGCGCCCAGTAACAGGGAAAAGCTTTCCTACGGTCCTTATGTTTCACGGATTTACAGGCGAACACATCGTGTCAACGTTCAAATTCCCTCGATTATCGAGGAGATTGGTCGAGAAGGGGATAGCTACCGTAAGATTCGACTTCAGGGGCTCAGGAGATAGCGAAGGAGAATTCAGCGAGATGTCACCGCTCACAGAGCTGAGGGATGCGGAAGAGGTCTACTCATTCGTCCGGTCACGGGAATGGTGTTCGGACAGACTGGGTGTCGTAGGCTACAGCTTAGGTGGGATGGTCGGCTCACTGTTTGCTGGCAGGCACCCTGAAATAAAAGCCCTTCTTCTCTGGTCTCCCGTCATAATGAACCAGGAGTTCTTCAACCGCAAAGATTACACTTTCGAGTCTGCCGAAGATTATAAGGACGTACTCGGATTGAAACTCGGATCTATCTTCTTCGACGACGGTCGTAGTGTCGACGCTTCGGAAGAATTGAAAAGCTATGACGGAGATCTTCTCATAGTTCACGGATCCGACGATGAATCAGTACCATATCTTCCTGTCAAGAAGTATGCCTTCGACAGAGGATTGAAGCTCCATACGGTTGAGGGAGCGAATCACAAGTATCAGAGAATTGATTGGATAGAAGAACTCTTTTCAGTTTCCTCTGATTTTCTAGCAAAGACACTTTTGTAGCGGGCGTTACTCGCCCGCTTTTCCGATTATCTGGCTCCGAATTTCTTCAAGAGCGTCGTCCACGATTCCTTCTTCTGTCCGGAAGACAAGGTTCTTATCTTGAATCTCGGGAATTACCAATCCCTGCCTAGAAAGTGCCGCAAGGATATCGATCGCCTCATGGGGATGCAGGTCGCATAATTCAAGAATACTGGAGACACTTTGTCTTGACTGCAGAAGAAGATGAAGAAGATCGAGCGATTTCCGTTCAGCCATGGCACCGGCCAGACTGGCACCGCTTCCCGTCTCAAACAGAAGACTCCTCCTGCTTATTCTGTCGACGCCTGCAAGTGAGATAATCGCATTTCTTTCGGGAACATCGATTTTAATCACCGAACCTCCGAGTGACGCCGAGATGTAGAGCCTAATTCTCTCTACTGACAACGACTTGGTTTCGATACCCAGTAGAAATGGAATGAAGCTGCTTCCGAGACTATTCAGGTTCTCATTGACGAGATTTGCTGAACTATGGATGATTTCCTCAAATCCCCGAAAAGAATCCAGCTTGCTCCTGGCATATTCAAGCAATTCGACGAAAGACCCAGCAGTTTCAGCCTGGTGTTGAAGCATCTCCAACGCTTCGTATCTATCTGAGGAAGGAAGATTAGAGATAGAAGAAACGTACCCAAGAGCACGTCTTTCATCTTCCTCGAGAGATTTCACGAAAACATCTGTGGGCTCTCCAGGACTCTCGAAATCATCGCAAAGAAACATAGAAAGGAGTCTTTCGGGCGAAGTCTTTCTGATAATCGCGACAAG
The DNA here is from genome assembly GCF_002425715.1 of Mesotoga sp. UBA5557. Lineage (NCBI taxonomy): Bacteria > Thermotogati > Thermotogota > Thermotogae > Kosmotogales > Kosmotogaceae > Mesotoga > Mesotoga sp. UBA5557. Next base: position 14,712 of record NZ_DIMV01000070.1, on the reverse strand, counting down.
ATCTGAAGGAGAGGGCGAACCATCCATAAACAGGTAAGGGACTATCCTGAGACCCAGGANNCCCCTCCCAGCTGAAGAACTTTCCGAGCCACTCAAGAGATTTGCGAGAGATCGAAAGTCGCGCATTGAAGACCAACTCCGAAAGCTGTTCATATGACTCACCATCGTTATGGGCCATTTTCTCATGATTATTCACTCTGAATAAAAACAACAGGAGCTCGATGCCGCTTCCTTCAGCAACCGTTATCTCCAACGCTCAACCTCCAGGCAATGCTTGGCCATACTGTTCAGGATCAATTGTCACCAGGGGCCACGACACGTCTACAAGACTGGTCATCTAACCCTATTCAATTATGCCTTATCTTATTGTATGGAGTCTATTGTCTGCGATTCCTTTCAGAAGAGTTGGAATAATCACCGACGACTAACCCCGTACCACATGAGAACAGGCCTCCGTTGACCGTCCAAGAGCANNGAGAAAGAGCATTGTCGAGACGTTTGCTACGCTCACGAGAAGGCGGGAATTTAGAAACCAGTCTGTTGACGCAAGGCGCCGAGGAACATCGGCTCAGTATCAAAACGTTTCAAGCTGCGAGAGCTGCTTCTTGAGATAGTAACCGGTGTGACTCTGTCTATATTCGGCAACCTCTTCTGGCGTCCCGCAAACCACTATTTCTCCGCCGTGCGCCCCGCCTTCAGGTCCGAGATCTATTATGTGATCTGCATTCTTCACCACGTCAATGTTGTGCTCAACAACTACCACTGTATTGCCCATTTCGACGAGTCGCTTCAGTACTCGAACAAGCTTGGCAACGTCATCGAAGTGCAATCCGGTAGTAGGTTCATCAAGGATGTAGAAGGTCTTGCCGGTGGATTTCTTCTTCAACTCAGAGGCGAGCTTAATCCTCTGTGCCTCTCCTCCGGAAAGGGTAGTGGCCGGTTGTCCGAGGCGTACATATCCCAGACCTACATCATTCAGAAGTGAGAGAATTCTGTTCAACATTGGGATTCGCTCGAAGAAATCAGAGGCTTCCTCTACGGTCATGTTAAGAACATCAGATATCGTCTTCCCTCTGTAGCGTATCTCCAATGTCTCCTTGTTGTATCTTCTTCCCTTACATACATCGCACTCGACATAGACATCGGGGAGGAATTGCATTTCGATTTTCAACAGCCCGTGGCCCTGACAGGCTTCGCATCGCCCGCCTTTCACATTGAAGGAAAAACGTCCCTTGCTGTAGCCTCTCGCTCTTGACTCTTGAGTCTTTGCAAAGAGATCCCTAACATGATCGAAAAGCCCGGAATAAGTTGCGGGGTTCGATCTTGGAGTTCTTCCGATGGGGTTCTGATCTATGACAATGACATTGTCAACTTCTTCCCATCCCTCTAGTTCCGCTAGCTTCTCACCGGTAGAGTTCGATCCTCCAAGAACACTCTTAAGTGATGGATAAACGGTATCCATTACCAGAGAGCTTTTGCCGCTCCCTGAAACACCGGTTACCGTTATGAACTTGCCTAACGGGAATGAAACATCGATGCCCTTGAGATTGTTTTTTGTGGCGTGTTTGACGGTAAGATGCTTTCCGTTTGCGTTAACGGGCACTTCGAATCTGGGAACGGAAAGCTCGCCATTAAGATACTTGCCGGTGAGAGAACGATCAGGCGGATTGCCGAGCAACGCCTGGGTGGTCCCCTGGTAGACTATCTCTCCCCCATGAACGCCCGCTCCAGGCCCTACGTCCACAATATAGTCAGAACTCCTTATGACTTCTTCATCGTGCTCCACAACTATAACAGTGTTTCCTAGATCTCTGAGATTCTTCAGAGTCTTTATAAGCCTGTCGTTGTCTCTAGAGTGCAAGCCGATTGTCGGCTCATCAAGAACATAGGTTACGCCGGTAAGCCCGGAGCCTATTTGAGTCGCGAGTCTGATTCTTTGCGATTCGCCGCCGGAAAGCGTCATAGCGTATCTAGATAGCGTGATGTAATCAAGCCCCACATCAACAAGGAATTTGAGCCGCTTCTCTATCTCTCTGAGGAGTTCCCCAACGATCTCGCGCTGATAATCAGTCAATCTGATCTCTCTCATGAAGTCGTAGATCTCCTGGATTGTCATTTCCGATAGACTGGCAATGTTCAGATTTCCTAGAGTTACGGCGAGAGCCTCGGGTCTCAAACGCTGGCCATTACATTGAGTGCAGCCTTGCTGTACCATGAAGTTGCTCTCCATCCAGTAACGCATGTCTTCAGATTGAGTTTCCTGATATCTTCTATTGAGGTTGTTTATAACTCCTTCATACGGTCTCTTCAGCTCATATGTCAGGCGATCGGAATGATACTTCATGGAGATGTCTCTGCTGGTTCCGAAAAGGATGGCTTCCTTGATGTCCTCTCGTAGATCCTTGAAAGGTTTTGCAGGGTCGTCTCCGAGAGACTCTATTACTCTCACAATCATCTTCAGGTTGAAACTGTCCCTGTTGTTGGACATCGTCTTTACCGCTCCCTTGAGAACGGTGAGGTTTTCATCAACAACAAGATCTTTCGAGAACTCCATCGTATAGCCCAAACCGTGACACTTTGGACAGGCACCGAATGGATTATTGAACGAAAAGATCTTCGGCGAGATTTCCGGCAAGCTTATACCGCAGTCAGGGCACGCGAAATTCTCGCTGAAGACCTTTCTCTCTTCTGAATCAACCAGGCCCACTTCCACAAAGCCATCGCCCTCATGAAGAGCCATTTCAATACTGTCAGCAAGTCTTGAGGCGTTTTCCGCGTCTACCCTAAGTCTATCAACAACAAGGTTTATCGTGTGCCTCTTATTCTTGTCCAGTTTCAACTCTTCCTCAAGATCATATGTCTCACCGTCAATCTCCACCCTGACGAACCCTTTCTTTCTGAGAGCTTCGAGCTCCTTCTTGAACTCTCCCTTCTTCTCGTTTGCAACGGGAGCATATATGGCTATTCTGTCCTCTTCACCGTAATCCTTCAGAACTCCCTCGACAATCTCATCGAGACTTTGCTTCTGAACCTCGCGCCCGCACGATGGGCAGTGAGGAACTCCTACTCTTGCGTAAAGCACCCTGAGATAATCATGTATCTCTGTAACCGTTCCGACTGTAGATCTGGGGTTATGACTGACGGTCTTCTGTTCAATAGCGATAGCCGGAGAAAGGCCTTCGATACTCTCGACATCCGGCTTCTTCATCTCCCCAAGAAACTGTCTTGCATATGTGGAAAGAGATTCAAGATACCTTCTCTGTCCCTCTGCATAGATAGTGTCGAGAGCAAGCGACGATTTTCCCGAGCCGGAAAGCCCCGTAATGATTGTTAAAGAGTTCTTGGGGATAGCTACGTTTACATTCTTCAGATTGTGTACCCTGGCGCCTCTAACATATATATACCTATCCATCATTACACTCCTGTACAAGCTCTTCTAACTCATGGCAGATTTGTTCTACTTCCAACTGCTCAATACCCTCCACCATTACTCTTACGTACGATTCGGTTCCCGAAGGTCTTAGAACTATCCGCAAGTCGTTTCTGGTCTTGAGTTCTTCAAGCCTGTCCTTCAGCCTTGCGTTTTCCATGATTGCCTTTTTGTCGGTAACAGGGACGTTCCGAAGCAGCTGAGGATAAACAGGAAAAGACTGAACGAACTCATCAAGTGTTTCGCCAAGTTCTTCAAGAGAATTCAGTGTTTCGAGAGAAGTTATAAGCCCGTCCCCCGTCGTGCTTCTATCTAGGAAGATGATATGTCCGGATTGCTCTCCGCCAAGGATGACTCCGGTTTTCAGCATTCTTTCCAGAACGTACTTGTCGCCTACTCTGGTTCTATCCAGCAAGATGTCTCTGGAAGTGAGATACTTCTCAAAGCCCAGATTAGACATGACCGTCGCAACGACTCTATTTCCTTTCAGCCTTCCCTGTTCGACCATCTTTCTCGAATTCAGAGCCATCAACATATCGCCGTCAATCAACTTCGAGCCAGGAAGAACGAAGAGACATCTGTCGGCATCGCCGTCGAATAGAACACCGACCTGCCCCAAACTCAGCGATTTTCCTAGGAACTCAGGAAATAGCGAACCACACTGGTCGTTTATGTTCAATCCGTTTGGATCGATCCCTCGTAACTCCGCACCTATACCTAGGCTTTCGTATACCATAGATATTACTGTAGAAATCGAGCCATTTGCGCCGTCAACAACTATCCCGTCCTTGAGAAGTCTTTGATTCTTGTAAAGACTAACCACATAATCGACGTACTCATCTTTGTAATGATCTACTTGCCTCGTCTTGCCCACTCCGGAGTAGACCGTGTAATGATACGGGGTATCGATAATCAGGTTCTCTATCTCAACCTCGTCCTCGTCTGAAATCTTCATTCCTTTGGCCAGTACCTTTATTCCATTATATACAGCGGGGTTGTGAGAAGCGGAAATAACTGCGCCTAGCGTCTGTTCCTTCTTGGTGATATATGCTAGCGCGGGAGTAGGGATAACCCCTGCAAATTCAACGTTCATACCCGCTGAGGCCGCGCCGGCAGCCATTGCGCTTTCTAGAAGGTCACCGGAGTTTCTCGTATCTTTAGCTATGATAAACCTGTTGTACTTTCCAAGGTAGTATCTTCCAATTGCGTTGCCAAGCTTCATGGCAAGTTCGGGCGTAAGCTCTTCGTTAATAACACCCCTTATCCCATCGGTTCCGAATAGCTTCTTCATCAAACCACCCCCAAATATAAACATTTCTATACCTATGGTTTAGTTTACCACAGAATCTCGTTGACAACTTAAAGTATGATCTATATAATTGCACTGTTGGAGAGATGGCCGAGCGGTCGAAGGCGTACGCCTGGAGAGCGTATGACGAGCACAACTCGTCCGTGGGTTCAAATCCCACTCTCTCCGCCAGAAAAACACCCGTCTTTCCGACGGGTTTTTCCTTAGGTAGAGCACTTTCTTCAGAACCTATCTGAAATGGAGGCGAGATGGGAGAACGATCGATAAACATAAGACTGAACAGGGCGCTTGGACAGAACTTTCTCAAATCTGCAAAGATATCCAGGAGAATCGTTGAGTCGGCCTCACTGGATCCTTCTTTGACCATAGTTGAGATTGGTGTTGGATCAGGCTCGCTCACTTCAATCTTACTGGAATTGGGGTATACCGTGATCGGTTTTGAGATCGACACGAGGTTTGTCGAGGGAAACAAAAGACTTGAAGGAGAAAAGTGCACTTTGCGATACGAGGATTTCCTCAAGGCAGATCTATCGTCGCTGCCGGAACCGGCCGCTTATGTCGCTAATATCCCGTACTACATAACCTCTCCGATTATAGAAAGAATCATGTTTGAAGGGCCGGATTTCGTCAAAGCCGTGCTAATGGTTCAGAAAGAATATGCAGACAGACTGATCGCAACACCGCGAACGAAGGAATACGGTATACTGACGGTGAACGTCAATACATTTGCAAGTGTGAGCGAGCTTTTCCAGGTTTCGCGAAAGGAGTTTATCCCTCAGCCTGAAGTCGATTCCATGGTCATTGAGCTTTCGCTCTTGGATGAACCGCCGATTGAAAGAGAAAGAAGAGATCCCTACAGAGGCTTCGTCAGGCAGTGTTTTTCTCAAAGGCGCAAGAAGCTCAAGAACAACCTGAAGGGCCTCGTAGATTCTCCCGAGAGCCTTCTAAAGGCTTCCGAAATCGGGCTTGACGTTAGGGCTGAAGAACTGGATGTTGAGGACTTCGTAAGGCTCTTCAGGAACATATATCCCGAAGGTGGCGTGAACCCGAAAGCGGGTGAGTGATGGAAAGAGAGCTTTTCGAGAAGATACTGAATTCACTTATCGAGGGGATTATTGTCGTCGATTCAGACGAGACAATTGCTTTCATAAACGATGAGGCGGTCGATATTCTGGGTGTAGACGGCGAAGAAGCAGTCGGAGCTCCTGTACGGGAGACTATTCCGAACACCAGGCTTCACATAGTGCTGAAGACCGGAAAAACAGAACTGAACAGAATTCAGTATCTTGAAGAGAAGACCATAGTAACATCGAGATTCCCAATCGTTAATGCGAAGGGAGAAGTACACGCTGCTATGGCCGTCTTTCGCGACATAACGAATGTAGAGAGAATGGCCGAAGAGGTAATTAACCACAAGGAAATGGAAGCGCTTCTTACCTCAATCATAGATGCAATATATGACGCGATTTCCGTTGCGGATGAAAAGGGAAAGATTGTTCTTGTCAACAAAGCTTACACCAGGATAACCGGGATGAGCCCGGACTATGTTGTTGGAAAGATGGCCACCGTGGACATAGCAGAGGGTTCATCTCTCCATCTTGAAGTAGCCAGGACGAGAAAACCAATATACAATGCAAGACTCAAGGTAGGGCCAAACAGGAAAGAAGTGGTAGTAAACGTGACGCCGCTCTTTGTTAAGGGACAATTTCAGGGTAGCGTTGGCGTGATTCACGACATATCTGAAATCGAAAGGCTCGCCAGGGAACTGGAGGACACTCGAAGGCTTCTTCGTTACGTGAAGGCCAAGTACACCTTCGACGACATAGCGGGGTCCTCGAAACTAATGCAGGTAGCAATAGACCAGGCACGAAAAGTATCGACAACAAGGGCGACGGTCTTGCTTAATGGCCAGAGCGGAACGGGAAAGGAGCTCTTTGCTCACGCCATTCATAATTCTAGTGATAGGAAGGACGCAAGCTTCATAAGTGTCAACTGTGCCGCATTACCTGAAAGCCTTCTTGAATCCGAGCTGTTTGGCTATGTTGAAGGAGCTTTCACAGGCGCCCGCCGTGGTGGAAAGAAAGGTCTGCTTCAAGAGGCAGACAAAGGAACCGTCTTTCTAGATGAAGTCGCGAAAATGAGTCTTTCGGTTCAGTCCAAATTCCTGAAGTTTCTTCAGGACAAAGAGATAAAGCCTGTTGGTGGAAACGAAACGGTCAAGCTGGATGTGAGAGTCATTGCGGCGACAAATGTCAGCCTTGAGAAACTCGTTGCGGAAGGCAACTTTCTCCCCGATCTCTATTATCGCCTGAATGTCGTCCCTATTGTAATCCCCGCCTTGAAGGAACACCCCGAAGACATTCCCGAAGTAGCCAGGCTGATTGTAATGAGGTTAAATCAGGAGTATGGAAGAGTGGTAACCGCCATCGATCCGGCCGTTATCTCTATCTTTAAAAAGCACGATTGGCCGGGAAATGTTAGAGAGTTGGAGAATGTCATCGGCAGAGCCATGATAAGTATGGAGCTGGATGAGAAGGTAATAAAGGTTACTCACATAAAGGGAGTCTTTGAAAATCACGAAAAGCGTAGTCAACTCCCGGAGGGAAAACTCTCCGTGCTAATGGATGGCTATGAAAGAGAGGTCATAAAGGCTGTGCTCGACAAATGCAGCTGGAATAAAACAAAGGCCTCAAACGAACTCGGGATAAGCATAAGGAGTCTATACTATAAGCTTGAAAAGCACGGTCTCACTGACAACCAAACGGACCGATGATATACTTATCATTGGGGGCGAAACGGTTTCGACGGGGTCAATGAACTTGAAGGAGCGAGCCGAGGTCCCGGAGCCGCGTCAAAAAACCGGACAAGCAGAAATGCCAATAACGAATTTGCACTTGCTGCTTAATTAATAAGTAGCCGTCCGAATAGCTTTTTGGTCTGGTGGGCTATGAAGGGCGTCAGAAAATCGGACCTTACCCGTGGATCTGCTCCGAATTCTCGGGGACATATAGGAGCTTGGACAGTCGGACTCTGCCTGTGAAGTCTTGACTGTTGACGATGATCACAGGCTGCGCTCGGAGAGCCTTCAAGGAATTTGGTTTCGGACGCGAGTTCGACTCTCGCCGCCTCCACCAACGCAATACATCGCGTCATTTGATCATTGCACCGATGCGAGACGATTATGGAAGTTGACTGCTTGCCCCCACACTTTTAAGAGTGTGGGGGTTTCTCTTTTAAGCCGATCCTAGTCTAGTGAACTAGATTCAACTTTTACAGAAGGAATCAGAAGACCACTAAACAAGGGAAAAAACGAAAAGAATGCCAGCCGTACCACCGCATTCTCAATTCACTATGCGCTTGTAAGAAACGGAGTTCCGGGAAGGACTTGAGATGTCTTTACGCATCCTTTGCCTCTTTCAAGCAGGGCCTGCCAATTTAGCAGTGAGCAAAAGGAGCAAGCGTTAGAACCTATTGCTAAAAAGCAATTATGGCCCGATCACTTGAATAACTAGGCTTTATTCAACAACTATCTGTACTCCTCCATTTAGTTCGGAATCAAGAGCCACACGATTCCTTCTTCATCTTCGAGTAGTTTCGCAGTCTTCTCTCATCAAGAATTCCGTTTGTCACAGCCTCCCGAACGGCACATCCTGGCTCGACAGTGTGAGTGCAGTCTCTGAACCTGCACTTGGCAAAGAGTTCGGCGATATCCTCAAAGACTTCGTCAAGCCCTTCCGTTCCACTGATTGCAGACTCTCTCATTTCGGGAACATCGATCAATTTTCCGCCATCTTGAAGAAGGTGTACTTGAGATGAGGTTGTCGTGTGCTTTCCCTTATGAGTAGAATTACTTACCTCGCCAGTATTGACTTCGGTCATACAAATTGCGTTTACTAGTGAAGACTTTCCGACACCAGAACTACCAGCAAGCACAGAAGATTTGCCTTTCAGACTTGAAGTAACTTCTTCAAGGCCTTCACCGGTGATAATGCTTGTAAGAAAAACCCGATAACCCAATTCTCGATAATTTCGAATATCCGCGGCTGTCTCTTTATCGATACCAAGGTCGGCTTTGTTAAAGACGATCATGACATCTAGATCGGGTCCTCTCGCCGCAGTGATGTATCTTTCGATCAAGCTCTTGCGGTAAGGAGGATCCTTTACTGCTACAACGATGAAGACCTGATCCACGTTGGCCGCGATCACCTGATCCAAGTGCCTCCCTCTTTTTCCTGCACCTCTTCGCACGAGACACTTTTTTCTTGGAAGAACCTCTGTAATAACACCTCGCTCTCTCTGAAGAGTTCCGAAAACGACCTTGTCTCCGACGGTGACTACATTCTTCTCGGTCCTCTCTTTTCTCAGTAGCTTACCCCTTAGAAGACACCGAAAGTAATCCCCTGTATCAGAGAGCACTTCTATTATTCCTTTCTGAACGTTAGTTACTTCACCAGTAATCATTTACCTCCGATTAGTCTAGTAATTTGAACAAAAAAAGCAAAAAACCACGGGTTCTTTTACCACCGTGGTCGAATAATCGGAAGAAACTAGCCTGTCAGCTGGTGAATTCCAAAAGAAGCGCGGTGTAAGAGCCCGTGGGGTTAAAGAAATCATTAAAGTTATCCGATATCCATAATGACTAGCCGATACAGCTTCACGCACTCTAATCAAGAAATTCCGCTCCCTCAGGCCTTCTCTTCAAACCGCTGGCCTCGTGTTTCCGAAAATAGCGTATAATTGCGATGTGGGTGATTTGTCAGTATGAGAATGCCATTTTTTCGCTATTTATTTTTTGTGTTGTTCGTCCTTATAACGATTACTAGTCTGGCGGGGAGCAGCGATTCTACAGACTCTTCTGATGCTACAGTAACTACCTATTTCGAAGATCTGGCGAGGGAGATTCTTGCCATGGATTCTTTTGATGACTTATTCAAACTTGATGGTTTCTTTGACGAGGACCCTGCAGAAGAACTTGCACCTTCTATCGCAATCCCTTCGGTTCCGGTAAGCACAGACGCTATTACTGAGTTGCCTACGGCCATTGTTACAGCAAGCGCGACTTCACTGAACACGGAGACTCTCGAGAGTACTGCATTATGGGTATACGAGAAATGTTACGATGGGCTCCTTCCGGGTAGAATCACGTTCGAATTCCAGTCTGGCGATCCTGTTATGGGTATCCCAGATGTGGTTACGTTCTACAAGGAAGGGATCGTAGTGGGAACTCTAGCGGGGAAGACAATAATGACACCGGTTATTGTCAACGATGTTCCCTACCATGGTGAAAAGACCACGATATTCAGGTTTCTGACGGGTGATTATTCTACTCCGCTAGGAGCATTCTACATTACTGTCATCGACTCCAAAGTGTACTCTCTCGCAGTTGCAGTTGACCCTATGAAGGTAGACAATGTTGTCGACCTCGACGGTGACGGAGTTGCTGAGCTTGTGGTCATCGATGATCACATGGTTAAGGCTCATGAAGCTACCGAGTTGTCGGTCTTCAAGCGTTTCTTCAGTTGGAGCGAAGTTGGCTGGCAAGTTGACAGCCCCGGAGAGTATTCAGAGGTCTACTCTGCTCTCGCTGCGGAGGATCTCGGCAAGATAAGATCGTCCAGTCCAAGAACTCCTCACGTGTGGTCATATGCCTACCATTCTTATATGGCAGGCCAGGATCTGGAAGAAATAAGAGTTCAAGTCGCTGAGCTCGTAGAGGACTTCTCGCTTCATTGGCTTGTTGATTCCTCTGAAGTGGTCAGACTCCTGGATCAGAATATAAACCAGTATGAAGGTTTCGTAATGAAGAAGCCTACTCCAAGTTCATCTTCCACTATGTAATTCGATTCAAGAATATTATTCACGCTCTTGAGAATTTCATTCACCACGACTATAATCGTATTGAGTGGGAAAAATGGAGCGTGAGATTATGAGAAGAATATTCTTGTTGTTGCTTCTTCTGATTAGCGCGGCACTAGCCGCATCGAAATTCAGTGTTGGGATCTTGATCACGGGCGAGATTGGCGGGAACGCCATATATGAGCTCGTTCAGAAAGGCGCCCTCGGAATGGCTTCCGACGAGATCGAGATCAAGATTGTCGAAGGCGGTTACAATCAATCAAAATGGGAATCGATGTTGGTCAGCCTCGCAGCTCTCGGCAAGTACGATCTTCTTATGACTTTTACCGAAGGAATGCCGGCAAGTGTTATGCGAGTAGCCCAGATGTTTCCGAATCAGAAATTTGCGTTACTGGACGGAATCATTGAGGAGCCACTACCAAACACTTACTCTGCAGCCTTCAGAGATAGCGAGATGACCTTTCTTGCCGGTATCTTCGCTGGACTTGTTACATCAAGCGATTTGCCGGGTGCGAACGAAGAGAACGTTGTGGGATTGATAGCAGGAGACACCTATCCTGCCATGACGAACATAATGAGACCCTATTTTGAACTTGGTGTTGTAACGGTGAATCCCTCGGCTAAGGTTCTTTTTGGTGTTGTAGGCAGCTGGTCCGACCCATCAAGAGGAAGAGAACTTGCAGCTAAGCAGTTTGATGCAGGGGCAGACATAATTCTTTCAATAGCGGGCGGCAGTGGTGTTGGAGTCATTGAAGAGGCGTCGGTTAGGGGTAGATACGTGATCACCGTTGACTCCAACCTTATACCATTGAACCCGAAGGTAATACTTGCAAGCTTTCTGAAGCATATCGACCGCCTTGTTAGCGAGACTATTGCGAAGGCCAAGGCAGGGGAGCTACTATTCGGGAGTTCCGAGAGGGTCGGCATTGCAGAAGGAATGATTGATTATACACACGACGATCCTTATTTCCTATCCAATGTTCCTACTGAGATTCGCGCGGAGCTTGCGAAATGGTTTGAAGTACTCAAAGACAGCGAGGCTCCTTCACCGAAGAATGAGTAGCCTTCTTCAATCATACAATGAAGCGCTTCATCATCTCACAGAAACCGAAGAGAGGATTGCCTCTTTCGTAATAAGTCATCCGGAGGAGGCTCTTGACCTTCCCGTTAAAGATCTGGCGAGAAGACTGGAGGTAGCTCCCTCAATGATAATCAAGGCGGCGAAGAAGCTCGGATTCTCCGGTTATACGCAACTGAGACTGACGATCGCAAGCGAGCTCAACTTACTTGTTCAAAGAGAGAAATCCTCCGTAATGATCGAGGATCTTGAGGCATATGATCAACTCGTGTCATCGACGATTCGCGAGGCATATTCGCGCCTGAACGAGGACGATGTTGAAGCTGCGGCGCGACTACTAGCGGAAGCGCAGATAGTTGATATTTACGCCTTTGGTTTCGATGCGCTTGCCGGTCATGATCTCTATCTCAAGATGCTTCAGAGCGGGAAGAGAGTTAAGTTGATTGAGAATGGCTACGAGCAGATGATTTCTGCGTACACGCTGGAAAGTGACTCGGTAATAGTTGCCATTTCGAGTGCAGGGACTTCCGCAGATCTTATTGATGCGCTGAGATTTTCGCAGAAGTCCGGTGTATCAGTGATCACTATAACGCCTGCTAGATCCATGCTCAGTGGTTACTCCAAAGTGAACCTGGAAAGCTACTATTCCAAACTGGTATTTCCAGAAGGCGGATTGGTCACTCGGATCGTTCAGCTGATGATTGTAGACATGCTTTATCTTCAGTTTCTTAAGATCTCTGGAAAAAAGTTTGAGGAGAGATATTCAAAATTTAGAGAGGTTCTTGACTTCAAAAGAAGGGGGATGAAAAAATGAGAGGGACAGAGTCCCTCTCATTTTTTGTCGGGTTCATTCACCGGAGTTGCTAACCAGGCCCCTCCAGATTATCTCTCGTATGCTTTCTAGCCCGTTAGGGTCTTCCGTTACACTGAAACCATTCAATATGAGGTCTGCTGCGCTATCGGGATCTACGTCTTTGGAAATCTCATGTGCGGTCTTGGCATCGTTTATTGCCGAAGACAGTTTTTCCTTCAAGATCTGGTACCTATCTCTCACTCTTTTCCAGGATTCATTATCTTCTCGGCTGAGGTTTGCCCTCTCCTGATCCATGATCTTCTTGATCTCATTCTTGCTTGTGATGAAATCAATATACGATCTCAGAATTCTCTTCAGCTTCGAAACGTAGATACTCTCATTTCTTGTTTCCGAAAAGACATGATCTTCAAGTTCGTTGATCGAGTATTGCCAGACTTCGTAAAACAGGTCCTCTTTACTGGGAAAGTAGTAGTAGATCAGGGCCTTCTTCACACTTGCCATCTGGGCAATCTCAGACATGCTTACGCCGTCGTGACCTCTTTCCGCAAAGGCCTTCCGGGCGGCTTTTATAATCCTCTCTCTAGAAGACAAATTCGCTCGCACCGGATCCACCGTCCCCTCAAGGTTTTTTGTCTATAGCAAGCTTCTCTTCGTTGTTAGCGTACTTTCTCATTCTAACATCAAAATCGTAAACCCCTCTGTGGGCCGGNNTGGGTCTCGGCAAAGCCTTCCTCATAGTAGAGTTTGTCGGCGTATTCCTTCCAACCGGCTGCAAGCTCATCCAACTGTCCGGCAAGCTCTGTGACAACGTTTTCACTTCCATCGTGCTGTGGGATCGCATTGAACTTGTTCACCATGGCTCTGAGGACTTTCGGATTGTCAATAATCGGACAGGGTCTGAAGAGATTATTGCTGTAAGGCACCATTCTCTTGTATGCCGTGAAGAATGGAGACTTCAAAATCTCCAGAAGACTCTTTTCTCTTATACTGTCAACCGCAAACTGCTGGAAGACACAAGGTTCAACGTAACCCTTTGCATTTACGTGAAGATACTTTGCGCCGGCGGCCAGACAGCCATTCGTAAGGAATCCGTGATTCCAGAAGTCTGCAACGAATGCGAAGTCTCCACCGAGCCTCTCTTGCTCGGTCTTGAAGAATCTCTCATATCTCTGTTCCGGCGTAGGGACAAGGTCCATAGAAGGATTCATACCGACTGGCATGAACTGGAATACCCAGGCATAAGAAACGCCCTCGTCCTTCAGGAACTGCCAGAACTCGTCCTTCATCATAACTTCGTGGTTGAGTCTTGTCGCTGTGACAGAAGTACCGTAGATTACTCCTGCTTCTCGCAGGATTTCCCATGCTTGCTTGATCTTGTTGAAGGTACCTCGTCCGCGTCTCCAGTCAGTTTCGCCTTCGAAACCTTCCACTGATACGGCAAAGGTCGCATTGCCAAGTTCGCCAAGCTTCTTCGCGACTTCCTTCGTTATGAGCGTTCCATTTGTGTAGACCTGGAAATACGAGTCGTTGAACTCCTCGAAAATCTCTAGAAGATGCGGCCAGACGAATGGTTCGCCTCCGGTGATGATAAAGAAGTAAATCCCAAGCTCGTTTGCCTGCCGGATGATCGAACTGACCTCTTCCTTGGAGAGCTGATACTTTCTTCCGTAAAGACCGGCATAACAGCCGACACAGTTGAGATTACAAGCGTAAGTTGGACTTATTACTAGAAGCTTAGGAATAACAACCTCGTGCTCCAGCATCTTCTCCTGTCTAATCTTCTCGCCTAATGCGAACTCATTTACAACGAGATTTGTCATAGCCTTTTCGACGGCCTTAGGACTGGATCTCTTGAAGACATTCTGCCAGGAAACGATCATCGGATGCTCTTCCTTGGCCATCTGAGTGAGTTTCTTCAGACCGCTCTTCGTCGGTTCCTTTGTCAAAGTGGCGACAGTACCAAAAAGCCTTCCAATATTTTCAGTNNGAAGAATTTCTGACAACTGAACCCACATACTTCCCTGCCTGTCTCAGCATAGAAGCTTTCATGCTTTCTACAATACCCATGAATAACACCCCCAATAGATGTTTACTTACCGGTCGGTAAAATATTAAACCTTCAATGCTACACTTCATTGTCTTTTATATAAATAGTCTGCAACATGTGCTGTCTATTTGAGGGTGAGCAAGCCATCCATCGTGAAAGACTCAACTTTGACAGCAAC